>NZ_JBQHSG010000035.1:0-19775 GCF_052066375.1 Bariatricus sp. HCP28S3_A7 | reverse complement strand
GGTTCCTTGACTCACAAATGTGAATCAAGGAACCTGTCCCCGCCGACTCTCCTTCCCCGCTGTCTCTTTAGCATTCTTCTGCTATCTTATATATTAATTTTTCCGTATCTTCCCATCCGATACAAGGATCTGTGATCGATCTTCCGTATTCCATATGAGAACAGATATCCTGGCGTCCTTCCAGCAGATAACTCTCTACCATAACTCCTTTCACCAGTCCGCGAAGATCCGGATTGTATTTCCGTGTATGCAGCACTTCGCTTACAATTCTCAGCTGCTCTTTGTACTGTTTATTCGAGTTAGAATGGTTGGCATCTATGATAACCGCCGGATTCTTCAAATCTTTCTTATAATACAGACTCTCCAATCTTCTCAAGTCTTCATAGTGATAGTTCGGAATACAGGTTCCGTATTTATCAACACCGCCTCGTAGAATCACATGTGCAAGCTCATTTCCGTCTGTCGACACATCCTGTCCACGGTAAATAAAGCGATGTCCGCTTTGTGCAGCCACAACGGAATTCAGCATGACTCCCAGATCTCCACTGGTCGGGTTCTTCATGCCGATGGGAATATCCATACCGCTTGCTGTCAGACGATGCTGCTGATTCTCAACGGAACGGGCCCCGATTGCTTCGTAAGATAAGATATCATCCAGATAACTTCTGTTTTCCGGATACAGCATCTCATCGGCAGCGGTCAGATGCGTCTCTTCAATCGCACGGATATGCATTTTTCGGATCGCGATAATCCCTGCCAGAAGATCCGGAGCCTTATCCGGATCCGGCTGATGCAGCATTCCTTTATATCCTTCTCCTGTTGTTCTGGGTTTATTCGTATAAATTCTTGGAATGATCATCAATTTTTCAGAAACTTTTTCATTTACTTCAGCCAGACGATTCACATATTCGCAGACAGAATCTTCATTATCCGCTGAACAAGGTCCGATAATGACAACAAATTTATCGGATTTTCCAGTAAAAATATCTCTGATCTCCGCGTCTCTTTTTGCCTTGATCTCCTTGATCTTTTCCGATAACGGATATTCATTTTTCAAATCTGCCGGCAATGGCAGTTCTGCATTCACTTTCATCCCCATAACTTTTTGTATCTCCTTTATCTAGCAGTAACGCACCATATCTCTGGTGATTTCACTCAGAGAATGTGCCCCGCACATCTGCATCGTGTCTTTCAGTTCAGCTCCCAGCTTTTCAATATAGGTCTTCACGCCTTCTGCCCCGCCTCCATACACAGAAACAACAAACGGTCTGCAGATCAGAACTCCGTCTGCTCCGAGTGCAAGTGCTTTAAAGATATCTGTTCCGGAGCGGATTCCGCCGTCCACCAGAATCTTCATAGAATCTCCTACTGCGTCTGCAATTTCTTCCAGGACTTCTGCCGTCGCCGGGCACTGATCCAGAACACGTCCTCCGTGATTGGAAACCACGATTGCTGCTGCTCCTGCTTCTTTTGCTTTCAGCGCTCCTTTGACCGTCATAACACCTTTCACGATAAACGGCACGCCTGCCATATTCACAATTTCCGCAAGTTCCTTGACGTTCTTGCTTCCTGCCGGCGGTGTCATGTTTTTCAGAAACGGAAGTCCGGCAGCATCCACATCCATGGCAACCGCAAATGTTCCTGATTCGATCGCCAACTGCATTTTCTCCTGAATCGTTTCCAGATTCCACGGTTTGATGGTCGGAACACCCATGCCGCCGCTCTCCTTGATTGCCGCAGTCGCTCCTTCCATAACCAGCGGATTCACTCCGTCTCCGGTAAATGCCGCAATTCCATTCTGCGCACATGCAGATACAAGAACCTGATTATAGGAAATATCATCATATTTCTCACTATAATGTAAATTCACTGCACCAACCGGACCGGCAAAAAACGGATACGCAAACTTCTGTCCGAACAGCTCACAGGATGAATCTATTTCTCCTCCGTCACAGATGGTATCCATGTTTACACGGATCTCCTGCCATTTCTCATAATTGCGAATAGCCGTGTCCCCAACACCTTTCGCTCCCGGTCCCGGTATCTGTTTCCCACATGCTTTTCCATTACATACCGGACAGGCTTTACAATAATTTCCTATCGATTCTCTTGCATTTTCAAGTACCTCTTTATAATCCATGTTCTCTGCCTCGCTTTCTTCTATCCATCGGTATTTTTCTTACCCAAATGAAGCCGATACTTATGATAATCATAACACTTTCCTATCCGGAAAACAAGAAATCCATTCCATGGATTTCTAAATATTCTGTGACCTTTACTTGTTTTTTTACTTTGATATGCTATAATGTCCACATAGGCACTTAAATTTGCATACAGCAAAGTTAGAGAAATATATAGAGGAGAGTACCATATGAAATGCCCCAGATGTGGATCTGATGTACGTCCCAGTAAAAAGTATCCGGGATATTATCTCTGCGATTCCTGCCGGAAACGTTATCCGGCGACATCCCTGATACCAGATGAGACTGATGATGATTATACAGATTATACACTTTATGATACAGAAGATGCAATAGAACCTTCGGAACCGGAAAAGCCCGGACGGAAGACTGAACGGTCAGAAGGCAGCAACCGGAAATCAAAAGGTTCTTCCCCCAAATCAGGCAAACGTTCTTCATCCAGTCAAAGCAGATCCGGAAGAAGGTCCAAAAAGAAAAAGAAACAATTAGCAGGAATGATTCTGATTTTCCTGCTCGCAGTCATCCTGATCGTAGTTGTCGCCGTAAAATCCGGTCTAATCAGCAAAGATCTACTTCCGTTTACAAAGTCATCCCAGGATTCTCAGGATCCTCAGACAGATGATACCACAAAAACGGGTGGAGATGACACCTCCTATGCACTTGGCGACACCGCTACGCTGAATGATATCTCCATTCAGGTAACCGATTACGAGGAATCCAAAGGTGACGAATGGGCTTCCCCTCAGGAAGGCAATGTATTTGTCTTTGTCAACCTTACGATTACCAATCAGGCGGAAAAGGATATCACCGTCAGCAGCATGGCAAGTTTTGAATCCTATTGTAATGAAATAAAGCTTGACTATAGCGTCAATGCTTTTACCGCCCTTGCCGCGAACACGGACCGTCAGCAGATGGATGGTTCCATTGCTCCCGGTTCTTCACTAAGTGGGTATCTCTGTCTGGAAGTTCCGACAGACTGGATGAATCTGGAGATTCACTATACCGATCAGGTCTGGAAGGATGAGGGTGTCGTATTTAAAATATCAAAATAATCCATGGTTTCAAATTAGAATCTAAAAAAAGGGAGCGCCTCAGCACTCCCTTTTTAATAATGTTTATTCTCTGTGCATAGAGAATGAAGTCTCATCATAATTCTTCAGGTTCTCACAGATTCCTCTCGCATCTGCTTCTTTGATCAGCGAATCTCTGGATTTCTTTGCGAGCATCTGATCTTTAAAAGCACTTGGTCCTCCGACACATCCGCCTTCACAAGCCATTCCTTCGATGAAATCCTCAGGCAGACGTCCGACTTTCATAAGCAGCAGTGATTTCTTACATTCAACTGCACCATTTGCCTTGTACACTTTAATATCCAGTTCTTCACCGGCTTCCTTCATACTCTGCATCACAGCATCTGAAACACCGCCGGAATTTCCGAATCGCTTTCCAAATACAGAAGATTCCTGATAAGTATTGTCTGCCGGTTCCAGAGCAACACCCTTCGCACGCATAATTGCACGGATTTCACTGTAAGTCAGGGCATAGTCTGCATTTCCTTCAATCCTCTGATCTGCAATCTCTGATTTCTTTGCAAGACATGGTCCGATAAATACGGTAACCGCATCTGGTTCTTTTGCCTTCACCAGGCGGGAAACTGCACACATCGGAGAAACCGTTGTAGAGATCATATCACTCAATTCCGGATAATGCTTCCGTACCAGATTGACAAATCCCGGACAGCAGGAGGTTACTTTTTTACGTCCGTCTTTATAGGCTTCAACCCATTCTTCTGCTTCATATTTCGCAGTTAGATCACCACCAAGTCCCACTTCAATGAAATCCGTAAATCCAACTTCTTTCATTGCTTTTTTCCAGCTTTCCATGGTGATGTCCACACCGAACTGTCCTTCTGTTGCCGGTGCCAGCATCGCGTATACTTTCTTACCGGATTTGATTGCTTTAATTACATTTACAATGGAGGATTTGTATCCGATTGCTCCGAACGGACAACTGTGAACACATTTTCCACAACGAATACACTTTGAATCATCGATAACGGAAATACCATTTTCATCATAATAAATCGCATCTACCGGACAGCTGAATTTGCATGGTCTCTTCAAATGAGCAATTGCATTGTACGGACAGGCCTGTGCGCATTTTCCACATTCTTTACATTTGGAAGCGTCAATATGGGAACGATACCTTCCCGGTTCAATCGCACCGAAATTGCAGGCGTTGATACATGCTTTTCCAAGACAGTTCTGGCAGTTTTCTGTTACGACATAACTGGAAATCGGGCAGTCCTCGCATGCAGAACTGATTACCTGGATTACATTTCCATCATCCTTGATTCCAGGCGCTTTTCCTTCAGCCAGGCGTACACGCTGTCTGATAATCTCACGTTCCTTGTAAATACAGCAGCGGAACTGCGGCAGTGGACCCGGAATCAACTTCATTGCGATATCGTCCTTATACTCCTCGAGTTCCCCGGCAAATGCCAGACGTGCTACTTCTTCCAGTACTTCATGTTTGATTTTGATTACATTTGCGTCTGCGTTTCTCAACTTCTTACCCTCCAAAAAGAATTTTCTCAATCATAATAATGTATCTCGTTTCTGATTCAAATCATAACATGAGTTTTCTTCTTTTCCCAGTCATTTTTTTAACAATCTTGTACTATTTTGCATACAATGTACAAGCCTCAAACACAATGTTCTGTTTTCGCAAAACGTAACCCAAACTCATGGATTCAAAAGGTTATCCCGCTTTCACAACATTCTGATTTCTGGTAATAGACAGTAGAATCCCCACAGGCAGCAAGACTGTCGTTCCGGCCATCAGTATGTACTGGCGCTTTTTCTCTTTTCCGAACCACCGCTTATGAACGGCAAGTATTAAAATGCATCCCCCTGTCATATAAAATAAAATCATATACACACTGGAATTTAAATCCAGTGGAAGCACTGTTGATAATACCAATATGAGAATACATTTCATCATCCCTTGTTTTCCTGCTCCGCGGAAGTGAAAAACAACACCCGCAAAAACCGGAACCAGCACACAGTAAAACAGTCCCTGTTTTGGATACATTCCATTCACGGTTCTGCCGAATACCCGGTATACTGCCATCATCATCATCATTGCAGCCCAGATCCGGAGTGCATATTTGCCAAGCAGCGTGTAATCCACAAAACAGACTCCCAACATCAAAATGCTTCCTGCTGCCGTCCACAAAATAAACCTGAGTCCCGCCGGATCATAAGATGCTGCGAGGTAATCGCCTGCTCCGCAGAGTATTGCTGTTCTCTCCAGAAAAACCTGTATGGCAACTCCCGATATACCAAGCATGACGATCATAGCAATCAGTCTCATATCCATCTTCGGTCTGTGGATCCTGTCAAGCTGTACTCCTGCCTCCACCGGATCTCCCATCTCCCTCACAGCCGCTTCTTCTGCTTCCGCTTCACTCATGCCCTGCGCCATAAAATCCAGCTTCTGGTCGTCAATATGGGCCTGATATTCTTCTTCAATCATCAGTCTTGCCTTTTTGCAGCGAATCTGTTCTGTCAAAAGCTTCAGATAATCAAGCCGGGTCATAAAGCACACCTCCCAGCACATTCACAACTGCCGTGGAGTATTCCTTCCACTCTGCTTTCTTTGCAGCAAGCTGTTTCTTCCCTTCCCTGGTCAGCCGGTAATATTTACGAAGCTTACCGCCATATTCCTGTTCATAGACAGTCAGCCATCCCTTCTCTTCCATTGAGTGCAGAAGCGGATAAAGAGTCCCCGCCTTCAGTTCAAAGACATTATTCGACTTCTCCCTAAGCGTCTCAATCATCTCATAGCCATACATATCTTTTTCTTCCAACAGCTTCAATATCAGCATTGCTGTGCTTCCGGAAATTAAACTTTTATCTACTGCCATAAATACTTCCCCTTTCATGTGTTGATCTTCGATATATCGGTAATCTATATATGTCAAGTGATTCTTTCCGTATTCTGAAGCTGCATCATATAGAGAATACATTTTTTATAAGTACTTTAGATGTTCTTAATATTTTTCAAAATTTCTTAAGTCCATGGTCACATTCTTTCCATATTTTACTATTATACTTAAAGCATAAATTAAAAGGACGCCGGCAATCATAGATGATACCGACTCTGTATGGATGTCAGGATGTCCGCCTAAAAAATCAGGTGCCCGCCCAAAGGGCAGACACCTTTAATATAGATCCTCTCTTTTCTCTCAGCCGATGCAGCATGTATCGGCTTTTTATTTATCACAATATGAATTACTTTCCTCCGTCTTCTTTCATACTCGTTACAACCACACCCGTCAGCGCGAACAGGGCGATTGCATTTGGAATAACCATTAGCTGGTTAAACATATCGGAAAGTTCCCATACAAGATCGTTGGATGCAAGTGTTCCAAGGAAAATAAACACCAAAGCAATCATAAGAAACGGCTTGGTTGCTTTCGGTCCGAACAGATAATTCACATTGATTTTCGCGAACAGATTCCATCCGAGAATCGTGGAGAATGCGAAGAAGAACAGGCAGACTGCCACGAAAGCGGATCCCAGTTTTTCTCCATAGACTACTCCGAATGCGGTCTGTGCGAGATTCGCTTTATTTAATGTTTCCACCACGCCACCTGTATATCCTCCCGCAAGAGGTCCATCAGCTGTATATAATGTGGAAATAATAACCAGCGCATTTAAAGTCAAAACAACGAATGTGTCAATAAACACACCTGCCATAGCAACTGTTCCCTGTTCATGTGCATTCTTAACCTGTGCAAGCGCATGAGCATGCGGTGTAGAACCCATGCCGGCTTCGTTTGAGAAAAGCCCTCTCTTTGCCCCCTGGCTGACAGCAATTTTTAAAGCTGCGCCCAGGCCACCGCCAATGATTGCCTGTGGCTGGAATGCATACCGGAAGATCATGAAAAATGTAGCAGGAACGTATTTAATACGGGCAATCAGCACCCCCAGCGCTCCCAATAAGAAAACAGCTGCCATGACCGGAACGAGCTTTTCAGTAACAGAAGCAAGACGGTCTACCCCACCCATAAAGATAAAAGCGCAGATCACAACCAGGACAACACCAACGATCCATGAAGGGATGCCAAATGCTGTGTGGATTGTGGAGCCAATGGAGTTGGACTGTACCATACATCCAAAGAAACCAAGCGCCAGAATGATTGCAACTGCAAAGAATCCGGCCAGGAATTTTCCTAATCTGCCCTGGAATGCCCTGGTTATATAGTACACCGGGCCTCCCTGGATATTCCCTTCTGAATCCTTGATTCTCGTCTTTTGTGCAAGAGTTGCTTCTGCATAAATCGTTGCCATTCCCAGAAATGCAATGATCCACATCCAGAAAATGGCTCCCGGTCCACCGGTAAGAATCGCTCCAGCAGCTCCTACGATATTTCCCGTACCTACCTGAGCCGCGATTGCTGTTGCTACAGCCTGGAATGAGCTCATTCCGCCTCCGTGTGCTCCTCCCTTAAAAGAAATATCCCCGAAAATTTTCTTAAGACCGGCTCCAAAACACCTCACCTGAACGAACCTTGTCTTAATTGTGTACCAAAGTCCAACTGCCACCAAAAGAAACACCAGAATATAATCCGACAGATAAGCATTAATTGTTTGAACAATTGATAACATAGTTTTTCCTCCTCACCCATCTCTTTTCCACATTATATGCACAGACTATCCCTGCGATTCCTTTACTTTGCTGCCATTTGTTCCAAATGTAATTGCGCCTTCTGTTCATACTCTCGCGCCTCTTTTTCCCAGCCCCTGTAAGAATTTTCTCCCCGGTGATCCGGAAGCTCATAGTGCTCCTCCAGATAGTCTCCCAGATACTTTGTCACTTTCTCTGCTCCTGACAGATTCAGATGATCTCCCTTATCCAGGCTGTCCGTTTCCCAGTCGATTCCTATTTCATCCAACCTGAGATTCATATCCAGGTAATCCAGAGAATTAGATTCTGCATAAGCACTGATACTGTTATGTCGTCGGTAATTACAATTGACCGGCGATGGGGTTCCCACTAGAAGAAGCTCGGCACCCTTTTTATAACAGAGTTTTTGAATACTTTCCATATATTTAACCACGGTATCAGGCATCTCTTCTTTTTGTTCTGTTTCCAACATGTAATTTCCTTTTTTATATGGCTGAACATCACAGCGGAACGAAAACCCTTTATAACTCTCTTCCGGATACTTTTTGTCGATCAGAAATGATTTCCAGATATCATGTCCGCGAAAAATCGGAATATAATAATTTCCCCATGCCTCTATGGTTTCCTTGATCCCTTCCAGCCCCGTTCTTCCCCGAAACAAAGTGTTCGTTTCCAGTATGACCAGCTTCGGAGACTGCGTCTCAAAAGCAGTTTCCAGCATATGATAGGTTTCCTGGATCTTCTGTCCTGACTGTCCGCATACATATCCTGTAATTCCATGCTCCTCCCACAATTCCATCGGTGAAATAGACGCATAACTCAGGCTGTCTCCCAGAACAATCACATCAATGCTGTCTTGGGGTTCCCTCTGGATCCGAAACAGACTTTTGTTCCTGCTCTGCACGAGATTGTCATTTTTAATCAGGGCAATCTCCATTCTTTCTGCCATCAATTCAAAAATCACGAATAAGATTGCCAGAAAGAGGGCAACTTTTCCTGCTCTCTTTCCTATATTTTTAAAATCCTGCATAAATCATATCCACCTGCTGATAACCGATTCCATATGCTCCCAGAATTACAACTGCCAAAATCAGGCCATAATAAATCGCCCATCTCATCGGCAGACATAATTTCTGAAGTCCTGCCTCTCCCAGCAGATTCCTTTCTTTCATCATTCCTACAATTGCCACAACCACGCACCCGACCACAACGACCAGATAATCTGCTTGATCGAGTCCAAATGTCAGCATGGTTCCATCCCACAGTCGTTGTAGTTCAAAATTCCGAAACATGCTGAAGAACATCGAAATTCCTGCACGCAGTCCGTTTGCCCGAAAGAACAATTCTCCGGTAAAAATGATCATCCACGTTTTGAGGATCTGAATCAACCGGAAATACCATGCATTTTCATTGATGTGACATGCGTCAAGCACCTTATTTCTGACAGGCTCTATCGCAATACCGCCGAGCAGAATCACAAAATAATACATTCCGTAAAAAATGTAACTCCACCTTGCTCCATGCCAAAGCCCATTGCAGATCCATACCGGGAACAGTGACAAAGCTGATACGCCCAGCTTTGTCAAATACTTTCCCAAATGCTTTCTTCCGAATTTATTCCATCTTTTCACCAGTCCGGAAACGGAAACCGGATAAAATACATAGGTCTTAAACCATACGCCAAGTGTAATATGCCAGCGTCTCCAGAATTCTGCCGCGCTCCGCGAAGCAAACGGCTGTCGAAAATTCTCGGGAAGCGTAATTCCGAACATCCTTCCGCTTCCAATAATGATGTCCATACATCCGGAGAACTCCATGTAGAGCTGAACCGTATAGGCAACTGCCGCTGCCGCAATCATAACACCGTGATACATTTCATAATGTTCAAAGATTGCCTGCACAAATACATAAAGTCGGTCCGCAATGATCATTTTCTTGAATAGTCCCCAGAGAATGCGCACGCTGCCCTTTGAGAGATTCTCTCCGGTTATCGGTGCCCCTTGCCAGAGCGCGTCTGCCGTTTGCGAATACATGCTGATCGGACCTTCCATGATCTGTGGAAAAAAGCCCAGAAAAAGAGCAAGCTTTCCGGGATGCTGCTCTACTTTCAATTTTCCCCAATATACATCCGCCATATAGCCGATTGCCTGAAGCGTATAGAAAGAGATACCAATAGGAAGGAGAAGCTCTTTTGTCTGTAATGCATACGAGCCTCCCCAAGCTCCTATTATTGCATTTATATTCTTTGCAAAGAAATTATAATATTTCAAGTATGCAAGTGCCAAGAGTAATCCAAGGATCCCACCTATAAGGATCCATTTTTCTTTCTGTTTATATCGCTTTTTTACGATGCTGCTCTCTTCTTTAGTCAGTCCGGAAACTGCAGTTTCGCACTGCAGTTTCATCCAGGACATCCAGACACCAATATAATGAGTAAACAATGTTGTGCCGATCAGATACAGGACCAGTTTTCCGCTGATCGTCCAGAAAAACACATATCCGGAGAGGAGCAGTGTCATCCACCGCAGCTCTTTCGGAGTCAGCTGATAGACCAACAGTACAACAGGCAGAAACACGAACAGATAAATCGACGTATGATAAGCCATGTTAATTCTCCTTCAGCCTTTGTATCATCTTCCAGATCGCATCCACAGAATTCAGATTCTCAGGAATGATCTCCGCTGCTTCAATTTCAATGTCAAACTGTTCCTCCAGTTCCGCAATCAGTGAAATCACCGCAAACGAATCCAGAAGTCTGTCATTTACAAGCGCCTTCTGTGCCTTCCAGTCAATACTGTCATCAATCTCCATTAATATATCCAATAATTTTTCCATCTTTTGTCTCCCTTTCCATATTCCATTCGTAAGTCTGCTGTTCTTCCCGTACGAGCCGCCAGCCCATCTCTTTGCTGTAGAACACAGCCTGCGGCAGTTCATGGCTTAAAAATAAAGCCATTCCTTCCGTCATTGCATATGCTCCGGCCCGTTCAAATATCAACACATTCCCTGCTTTCAGATCTGTGAATTCAGCCCTCTGTACCAGCACATCATTCACCGTACACAAAGATCCACAGATCGTCCATTCGCGTTTTGTTCCCTGACTTTTTTCAGGGCTGACGCGGATCCTCGGCAAATACATGCCACGGATCTGCCCGTCATAATGGATCTGATGGATTCCTCCGTCTACGATGCAGTAATAATGATTCCCATTTTTCTTTGTATCTCTGACCGTGGTAAGATAGTACCCGCAGGTTGCCGCAAGTGCACGCCCCATTTCCAGCATCACACTTCCTTTCCATCGCATTTTTGCAAGTGTCTCCGCAATTTCTTCAACATCCGCTTCTAAATGATCCGTCTGGCCCTCGAAATACGAGACCGCAAGTCCCGGTCCGTACTCCAGTTCTTCGATCTGATAGCCCGTTCTTTCTTCCAGTTCACAGCAAAACTGATCCAGATATGTCAGTTCCTTCCTGATCTTTTCAGCCGATTTCTTCTGTGTCCCGGAAAAATAATGAACCCCCTGGATCTTCAGATACGGACACATCTTTCGGATCGAGATCAGATTCCGAATCGTCTCCTCATCCATCCCGAACTGATTTCCGCTGGTCAGCCTTAGATATACCGGAATAACCTCATGATTGATATCACACCAGTCAGCCATATAATGGAACTGATTCAATGATTCGACTGTATATGTGCACGCTCCCCGGTAGAAATTCATAATTTCATATAGATCTTCTTTTTTCTTCAGGACACCTGATATGAAAAGTTTTTCTGGTTCGATCTGAAGCTTGCGGCAAATTTCAAATTCCCCCATGGAGCATACCTCGATCCGGTCCGTAAGCGCAGCCATTTGTTTCACAAGAAATGAATTTGCTTTCATCGCAAAGCAGATTCCTGCTCTTCCCCGAAGCTTCTCCCGAAAGAACGCGACCGTTTCGGAGAGCCGGTCAATATCATAGATATAAAGCGGCGTTCCATACTTCATGATGCCATGTTCCAGACATTCCATTTCCATCACATTCCTACCTCCAGTTTTTTTCTGAAATAATTTCTGTCAGTCTTTCCGTTTTTATTTAACGGCATTCCCTCCGTTTTTTGTATTTTGTGGGGAATCATATAAACCGGAAAATGCTTTTTCAAATATGCTCTGACATCTCCCGGATCCGCCCCACCCAGGTAAAATGCGATCAGTCTGTTTCTCCGCTCATCCATCAGACAGCAGCTTCTCTCTACACCTTCCACCTGATTCAGTGTGCTTTCGATCTCTTCCAGTTCAATGCGGTGTCCCATATGTTTGATCTGAAAGTCCTTCCTGCCGGAAAAATAAAGCATTCCTTCATCATCGTAATATCCAAGATCTCCGGTGCAATAGCACCTCTCTTCTTTCTGTCCGGAAAAGTGAATCATCCGGAACCGTTTCTTCGTTTCCTCCGGATTCCTGTAATATCCTTCAGACAAGGATTCCCCTGCCACACAGATTTCTCCGATTTTTCCCGGCACCTGTAGGATCTGTTCCTGCTCATCCAAAAGGAACACCCTTCGCCCCGGAAAGGCTCTTCCGATCGGAAGCTTTTCCCCATCTGCATACATCCGCTCAACCGGATAATAAGTACAGTTGCAGGTGATTTCCGTTGGACCATACAGATTGACAAACGAAGTATCCGGCAATGCTTTCTGCCACATCCTAAGCTGTCTGACCGGCATGACCTCTCCACTGAATCCAATCAGCCGTACGCCGCGAGGCACTCGATAATCAAGTCCTTTCAATGCCGTCACCATGCTAAGCGCCGATACCGCCCAAATGAGAACAGTCACTTCCTTCTCACAAAGATAATCTAACAGCTTCGAAGGTAATGAAAATAATTCTTTCGGTATTAATACAAGCGTAGCACCTGTTGATATACTTGTGTAAATGTCTTTTACAGACACATCAAAATCGAACGGCGCCTGATTTCCGATTCTGTCTTTATCATGAAATCCAAACGCCTCTACAAAATGAGTGATAAAATCAATCACTGCCTGATGGCTGACTACTATTCCCTTCGGTGTTCCCGTCGACCCTGATGTAAAAATCCCATACAACAAATCGGTACCACGACTCTGCCGGCGTATCTGCTGCAAACGCCCGATATCGGCTTCTCTCTCGATAGTATCCCGGAGAATATACTTTCTTTTTGTGTAACCCGCCTCGTCCAACAGCATTTCATTTTCGTTATTCAATACAACAAGCTGCGGTTCGAGTATTTTCAATATTTCCCGAACTCTCGCCGCCGGTTGGGACGGATCAACCATCACATAAAAACATCCGGCATAAACCACACCGAACATAGCCGCGAGTGTCCTTGCACTCTTTTCTGCCAATATAACGACCGGCTCCCCCTGATCGCATATTTCGCAGAACAGCGTTCCCATTCTCTGCGATAGATCTTTCAGTTCTCTCCACGAAAGACAAAACGTACCATCATCCACCGCTGTTCTGTCCGGATATTTTCTCTCAGTTTCTTCCAGAAATTCCAGGACATTACATTTCTTATCTGATTTCATTCCTGTTTTCGTCTGAAAATCCTCCATATTTCTACTCCTCTTAAGATATTTCAAAGTATTTTCCCTTTGATGAGGCCATTATAACCCCCATATCTTAATCCTTTCAGACACAAACCCTTAAGAAATTCCAAAGAAAAAATGGGTAAAATCCGAAGTTCGGATTTTACCCAATCATTTCCCAATACTATTTTCTTCCTTTTACAGCGCCGCAAACACTTCTGTTCCTCTCTTTTTAATCCAGGTATAGAGTCCTGCAGAAATCAATAATGTCAGTGCAGCAACTATGGTAAGATATATCACCATTCCGATTTTGTATGCCCACATCAGGTAGATGCCACATAACGCCACCGAATAAATCCAGCCGCCAAACATCGCCACCATCACGGCCACGCTCTGTTTAATCGGTGCAATTTCATTGGTCCAGGTCAGATTCGGCATTTTTAATCCCAGTGTAAGTCCAAGCAGAGCAGAAAATACGACATAAGCGCTTACCGTCAAGAGCACAAGAAGAATCTGAACCGGTGAATATGGAAGTACAAACAGAGTACATCCCAAACAGAACAGTGCCGGAATTCCCGTCAGAAACAACTGAACCGATAACTTGGCGCGCAAGACCTGCCATGGCGTAACCGGAAGAGACTGTGCAAGCCAGATATTCTTCCCTTCCAGTGAGACAGACGGAACCACCATATCATTCATAGAAACCAGCACACAGATCATGGTACATACCAGTACGGGAGTCGTCCCCGTTTCTGCACCGAACACCTGATTCAGAATGCTGATAATCATGCCTCCTTTTACAAGAAGAAGTATGCCGCAAACCGGCAGAATCAGAATGCCCAGTCCGCAATTCAACATATAATTCGGACTCGCAGTAAACCTACCGAATTCCTTCGCAAGAAGAGCCCGGGAAACACTCCTCATTTTTACCGTCTTTTCTTTATATACTGCTCTGGCAGTTTTGCCGGAAGCTGTCGCTATCTTAAGAAAGCTCCGTGACAATAATGTCCACATTACAGCAAACAACGCAAGAATGATCGCTGCCATCAGAGTGATCGCCAACCAGTCCCCTTCCCCGATTCTTCCGAATAAGTAAAGCAAATATGCTTTTCCTTTGATCTTTCCGCCGTATTCCGCTGCATTTGCAATCAGAACACCTATCATGGACTGCGCCTTAAAATAGAAGAAATAATATGCACCGAGAAAAGCAAGCGATACAAATACGGTGATAAAGCTCTTATTCTTCAGCTTCAGACTGATCTTTGCAACGACCCATCCAAGTGCCGCCGAAAGTGTAAGTACAAAAATCGAGATCAGCGCGATCAGCACGACTCCACCCAGAATTACTGAAACATTTACCGGAGCAAAGATCCAGTACACAATGACTGCCGGCACGATAACCACCGCCGCGTACATAAATCCCAGCAGAAAGACTCCAAGAAGGCGTGACACCATGAGCGTGCGAACGGGAATCGGCATGGCAAGCAGAAGATCGTTATCTTTGGCAAGATATAATCCAGAGTATGTATTAAACACACTTCCGAATACTCCCAGAAAAATAGAAAGCAGCCCCATAATCGCAAAATAAAGCCAGCCCATACCGGCTGATGAGAGAGCCGGACAGATCGTCATAGAAAGAAATGTGAACATTCCTCCCAGAAGGCCGATCATAATAACCCCAAATAAGATCATATATCCAATCATCGATAGTTTAGACCGCTTTTTATTCTTCTTCGCGTCATAGAAATATCCACGAAAAATCTCCATCATCTGTTTTTTGACGAGTGTTTTTAGCATGATTCTCCCTCCAATTCAAGGAATACTTCTTCCAGAGAGTCATCTCCTTTGACTTCTTCCATCGTTCCGGAACGGATGAGCTTTCCGCCTTTGATAATGGCCACCTTATCACAGAGCTTTTCCGCCACCTCAAGTACATGCGTAGAGAAGAAAATTGCTCCGCCCTGATCACACACCTCACGCATCATCCCTTTCAGGAGATGGGAAGCCTTGGGATCCAGACCAACAAATGGCTCATCCATAATGATCAGCTTCGGATCATGAAGCCATGCCGAAATAATTGCCAGTTTCTGCTTCATTCCATGGGAATACGCAGCAATAGGCTGTGCCAGATCATCCGTCAGTTCAAACAATTCTGCGTATTTTCGGATCCGTACCTGTCTCACCTCAGAGGACACCCCAAAAATATCAGCGATAAAGTTGAGATATTTGATTCCCGTCATAAAATCATAAAGATCCGGATTGTCCGGAATGTAGGCAATCTGCTTTTTACAGGTCAGCGGATCCTTCTGTATGGATGTCCCTCCAATCGTGATCTCACCGGAATCAAACTGCTGAATGCCGACCACAGACTTCAGCGTCGTCGTCTTTCCGGCACCGTTATGGCCGATGAAACCGTAGATCTCGCCCGGAGCAATATGAAGACTCAGATCATCGACTGCCTTTTTCTCTCCAAATGTTTTCGTTAAGTGTTCAATATACAGCATAGTATTATTCTCCCATTTCTTCTGATGTTACTTTTGAGCTTATGATTTTGTTAATACTATCATACAAAAAAATCCACCATTATACTAGGTGGATTTCTTATAGATATGTGTCAATTTGAGAGATATTGCAGCTGTTACACGAAAATGACCAAAGGGCGCTTCTCGTGGCAAGATGCTCCGTCCCTACGAAACCAATTAATCAGAACATTGTTCACATTAAAAAATTTACTGGTGAAGCTAAGATTCTGTTTATTGTTCTGTCCATAGATTTTGTCAAAGAGTTACTGGAATCTCACAAGGCAGCTTATTTTCCTAAAGAAGAAACTGCTTCTGAAAACTCAGTATTTCAGTTTATGTCCTCAAATTTACAAAAAGAGAAAGGTAAAAACTATTTAGATTTTTTTCCGGCCTTCCAGAATCAAAGTCATCTTTCAGACCTGCATAAATTATCTGATCATTTGCTTCATGCAATGCTGTTTCCAAAATTAGGCTCAACATTTGCCATAAAAGCGTTAATCTGTGAATTATTTCAATATCTCGACACAAAAGAATACTATCATATTAGTAATGTTCAACTCAACTCAGGCACTGATTTACTTCTTTTTTCTCGAATAAGCCATTTGATGGAAGATACCAATGGGCGAATGACACGTTCTGCTCTGGAACATACTCTTTGTTACAGCGGCAACTATATTAATACTATCGTTCATAAATATACCGGTATGTGCCTTTATGATTATGGTATGACATTTACACTAAAGAAAGCGGAGCATCTTCTATCTGATACAACCGCTTCCATTTCTTCTATTGCTTTGCAACTTGGTTTTAACAACCGAACACATTTTTATAAAATTTTTAAAGGAAAATATGGCATTACCCCAGGAGAATATCGGGAAAAATTAAGATAAACTAATTTAACTTACAAAGATCTTATCCAGCCATGTAAGTGCCAGATCCGGCCACTGCATGGCGGATTCATCTGCATGCTGTTCCTCCATCTGCCGGATTCCCACAGTTGCTTTCGTCCATTCCACGGCAAACTCTTTCAGTGTTTCTGCTTTGGCAGAAGGAGCAAGCATCGTCGGCACCATCTCCGGCCGCACATTGTACAACGTCTTTAATGTCTGCCATTGCTGCATCATCGTATAAATACTGTCTTCCCCGATATTGTTCGTTGCCCACTCTTCATTTGCAAGGCTCATTCCATGTCTTCCTTCCATAAATAAATGTAATTCACACGGAACTCCCGCATTGTGGCATGCTTTTGTATACATGATACTATTCTCCACCGGCACCGTCGCATCCGTAAATGTCTGCCACAGAAAAGCCGGAGGCGTGTCAGCTGTCACCTGTTTTTCCAGACTTGCCCATGTAAGTTCCTCCTCAGATGCATCCTTTCCAAGAAGCAGATCAAAACTGCCGCGATGCGCTTTTTCTCCACTTGTGATCACCGGATAACAGAGAATCACTGCATCGGGACGATTAGAAATCTCAGCATACGGCTCTTTCGTAAGCTCCTGATCCTGATAATGAACCGCAAGACTTCCTGTAAGATGAGCACCTGCTGAGAAACCGCAGCAGACAACTTGATCGCACTTTATACGCAGACATTCTGCAAAGTTCCGGATATAACGCACAGCTCTGGAAATATCCCGAAGCGGCTGTTTTTTAAGCGGTGCAAGCTGATACATATTGATCGTATAAGTAAGAACAAATGCCTGATACCCTGCCTCATAAAATCGTTTCGCTACAATTTCGCCCTCTGTCGGACTGACAAAAGCATATCCGCCACCCGGCACCACGAGCATTGCCGGATGAACATCTTCATCTTCATGAAGATAAGCCGTGATATTGGGAAGAAATTCTCCCGCACATGGATAAGTATAATCCTCTTTGTTCCATAAATTAATGGTCTGCTTTTTCATTTCTATACTCCTTTTTTATTGCGCATTCAGTAGCTGAGTTCTTCCATTTTACATTTAATTTCATTATTGGGTATAAACGCTTCTTGATACTGCGAATCATATCCCAAATATCCAAGATGTATCAAAAGCGTCAGTACATCATCCCGAGAAGCAAATGAAGTCATGTCATTATTAAAACTGCCTATATCGATACTGACAGAATCCCCTTGCATCATACGGATAATCTGATTTTCAGGCCATCATAATTTAAATCAATATATATTTTCAATGCTTCATACGTTTCCGTCTGATTCCAATAATTATTAAACGCACCTGATAGAATACTAAATACCACAGATTGTGGATTATATACAGTCCCATTCATCTATCAGAATAATAAAGCTCCGTCCCGTTTCTGCATAGATATCCTGCATAGTCTGAATCAAATCTTCAAGATCAAAATAATCCGCATCCGGACATTCCCGTTTCAGTTCACGTGTTACCCTCTGCTATAATATGCAGCCAGCATGTTTGCCGCCATTGACTTTCCAAACCGACGGGGTCTGCTGACACAGATACATTTTTGTGAGGTATGCAAAACTTTATTCGTATATTTAATCAGTTCAGATTTATCCACATATATTTCAGAATTTCTTGCTTCACTGAATTTATCGTTAGAAGGGTTTAAATAAATGCCCATTCAGCAACCTCCCGAAAATACTTTACCTATATTTAGTATAGAGATTTCCAGAAGAAAATACAAGTAACGAAAGCCAGAACCGACATTTTTTAACGTACAACCACTTTTGTTTCTGCTTTTCATCCTCAACGACAATTGTCATTACCTATGTTATTTCGGGGGAACTTGATTTCGTCATTGTGGGAGTACATAAACACTATCGCGCCGGTGACTGTTGCTTCATCAACCAAAAAGTCCGCATGTAGAAAGCTATCAACGTGCCTTCTGCGCTCTTTATCTCAGTTTTCGCCCCGGATTCTTCTACGATTTTCCCTCTTCCTCCCAGCGTGAAATTCCGGATCTTCTGAATTTCATAATGCGGAACACTTTACAGAACGACCAGGTGGATTATCTTGACTTTATCGCCTCTTCTTCTGACATTTTTTATAGGAACACGTTCCGCATTCTGCAATGTTTTGAGCAGATCATAATGGAACTGGTTCAAAAAGAACCCGGCTGCATGGATATCGTATACGGTTACCCGAAACGTTTCTTCGCCATACTGCAAGCTCCCGGCTGTTATACTTGCCTGAATACCCGTTTTTTATCCCGAAGGAGAAAATACGGAGTATCCCCGGGCGAATACCGCTCTTCCAGAGGCTAAGCGATATCAAATTTTCCGTTCTTTTGTTTCCTAATTTTCATTGACCCCCTGGCCCCTTTCTGCTATATTAAATTCACGCATTCTTCCGTACGGAAGTCATAGACATTTTTCAAATAAACAATTCAATTCTCCATTCTATGGAAATCTGAATAAAAACTCTCAAGCATTCCATGATTTGTCCTTTGATAGTTTAATAAGGCTTTACACTATTTTCAAACTTTCCTATAATGTAAGTATATTCTTACATGGAAGGAGTACGAAAGGATGAACGAATACATGCCAAGTGACAAAGAGATGATAAATAATCTGATTGATTTATATTCTATTCTTCAACAAATCAAGCAAAGCAACGGTAATCACGAAAACAAAACACTTGATTACCAAATCAAAGTCACAACCGCCAAGTTATCATCAATGGGGGTTAATGTCGAAGATATTACTTTAAACTAATTACCGGAATAAACTATTACTAAGCTTCAAGGTGTAAAGTCTTATTAAACCATCAAGACTTGAACAGAGGTGGGGGGGGGGGGGGGGGGGGCGGGGGGGGGGGTGGGGGGGGGGGGGGGGGCGGGCGGGGGG
>NZ_JBQHSG010000034.1:0-19969 GCF_052066375.1 Bariatricus sp. HCP28S3_A7 | reverse complement strand
CTGCAGCAAATGCGGAAAGATCAAGAAAGAATTGTCACTGTCAGAACGGATCTATGAATGTGGGTGCGGGAATCGGATGGATCGGGATGTGAATGCAGCGATCAATATCCGAGAAGAAGGAAAAAGAATTTTATGCGCATAATTGCGCCTGAAATATGCCCGTAACCGGGCAGAAAAGAACCGCGGGGCACGCGGGGATAGCTTATTGATACTTAGCCCTATCGGGCTATTGAGTAAGAAGCCCCTACTTCAAAGCTTTAGGGCTTAAGTAGTGGGAGCGTGTCACTGTGAATTGCACTCCTGAAATTATTATGATGAACAACTCACTTGTGGTACTTACTACTCCGAATAATACAAGATGGGAATTAAAAAAAGGTGATGTTATCAAATTTGAATCCTCACTTTATCCAACTTATGGGCATTCAACATCTATTTTTTGTATTTTACCTATTATCGATGGAGAACTGAAAGAAGAAATGGAAATTTTCAATACAAATGAAGTTTCTTACCAGTATACTGCTACTAAAGATTGTTATTATAATCTTGGAATACTCAGTGCCAGCCCTAGTTCTATTAGTTTTCACGAAGGAACGATTTCGGTAATTAAGTAAACACAAATCTCCCCTTGAAAAAGATACTGGGGACGCTCCTTTTGCCACCCACAAGCCAAAGAGCTCTGAGCAATACAAAAGGAGCGTCCCCTCACACTTAAAACTTAAAAGCCAAAGGGCGCTGGGCGTGACAAAAGGAGCGCCCCAAAAGCAACAATTCCACTCCCCAAAACCGCCAATATTCCCATCACTCCAATCTCAATTTTCTTCTTTTTCCTAATAAACTCTTCTTCCATCCCTAGTGCACGAAAAATTTCCAGACTCCTCTTTGCTTCATACTCTTCTGCTTCTAGCATCTGATAAAGAACTATGAATACCAATATTAGATAAAATACCGTAAATACACTATACATTCCCAGAAACGAATACATATCCTGTTGTCTTTGTATATATTCCTGATGATAGTTATCAATGTTTACAGTACCCATTTTCTTGATACATTTTAACAAATGTTCTTCTGTATCAAATACATCTGCATCATCTGAAAGATTAATTCTTACCTTCTGACAATACTCATTCATATTGTTTACTTGAAAAGTTTTCCAAAATTTTCCTCCTACAATGATCTGGATTCCACTTCCTCCTGGAAACGGGGATCGAATATCTTCTTTTTTTGCTGTTCTAAGTATCCCACTGATTTGAATTTGTTTTTCTTCTGTATACCCATTCACTTCCCAATGAGATATTTTTAGCGTATCTCCAACTTTCAGATCATTTTCCATGAGAAATGATTCCTGATATTCTTCTTCGGTTACATTTCCCAGATATCCATATGATGTTTTTTCTAAAGGAGGAAGCAGTAATATGCAGAAATTTCCATTTTGAAAGTCATTTTGATTGATACTTCCTTCCGTCATATTTCTCACAAATCGTTCTATATTTTCCCACTCATTAACGCCTAATACGCTTAATGATATTTTATTGATTTCTACATTTTCATTAAAATTCTGTTCGGTTTTTACAACTTCCTGAAAATATCTATTATCCGAGTATTCAGACAAATCAATGGTAAATTCCCCACTGGCGCTGACTTGATAAGTTTCTACTGATTCTACTCCGGCAATCTGAGAAAATAATGCAATATCACTTTTTCTTATACCAGATACTTCCGGAAAATCTGTCGTATCTAGACTATATCCATTTCCTGTCGTTTGTTTAAACTCTTCCAGATTTACTTTTTTATTTCTTACTTCAAGAATTCCAAACAACACAATACTTATTGCACTGGATAGTAATAAAATCTGAACGATTTTTCTTACACCTTTATATTTCCACTCGCTCATAACTACGGAAAAGGGTGTAAATTTTGAAATAGAACAGCTCCTTCTCTTTTTGATTTTTTTATTTCTTCTTTCACCTCCTGATTTTAGAATTTTATTTAATCTCATGCATGATAATAAATAACCGGTTACAATAATAAGCCCGCTCCATAAAATTCCATTTAACATTGACTTTACAAAAATCTTCGAGATAATATTTTGTCCTGATATGACCTTTAGGACCGGTAAACTGATTTTATAAAGAGCGACTCCCATAAGAGTCCCTATAGTAAGTGAAATACTTCCATAAATTCCAGCTTCCCATAAAATCATCTGAACCATTTGACTCTTTACCATTCCTAATGCATATAGAAATTTCCAAAATTGTTCTCTTTCATCAATGGAATGAGAAATCGTAATAAATAGCACACAAATTGCAGATCCGGCAATCAATATTCTTATGGTTATCAAAAAATCTTCATATGGGATTTTGTCTGTTATCAATCTCCCATCACTAAAATTTTCAACCATGGCACAAGAAATATCTTCACTTTTTTCCATGTCTTCATAAACATTTTCATATCCATCTTTTGCCTTAATAAGCATATGCGTTTCCAATGGACTCCCTATTCTTTCTGCCCCTTCATTAGTCACAATTCCAGTTGGTAATCTATGTCTTAAGCTGATATCCCAGTTTACTTGATAGTCTTTGATGATTCCACACAAAGTGTAGGACAGTTCTACCGATGTTTCTTCATGATGAAACTCTATGGACGGTATGATTCTTAACGTGATTTTTTCACCTATTTTATCTTCGTATCCTAGAAGAGCAAGCATGCTATATTCCATAGCGATTTCATTTTCATTTTCCGGAAATTTTCCCTCTTTCAATTCCAAACGTCCCAGATTCCATGCGTCTTCATCCATCGTTCCTATGTTCCACTGAGTGTTTTCCAGATAGTCTCCTTCAAGAACACCATAAATATTGATTTCACCTGTCTTTTCAAGAAATGGGTTATCCCTTGCAGCAGATCTGTCTTTATAATCTGTTTCTACCATCATCCTTTCCCACTCACCATATACTTCTTTCCGGCTTTCCCGAAATGCATCAATGATACCTGATGTCATCTGTAGATCAAGCTGTATTAAAGCGCATGCCAGAATGGAAATACAAAGAATCTGGATACTGTATTTCTTCTGTTTCTTTATTCTTTTAAAACTCAGATTTCGCTCAATCTTTTTGGGATTCATTTCTTTTTTCATCGTAGTCTACCATCTTCTATTGTTACAATTCGATCTGCATAATTTGCACTTTCTATATCATGCGTCACCATTACAATCGTTTGTCTATAAATTTCTCTTGACATACAAATCATCTGCATCACTTCCTGACCTGTATAATAATCTAAATTTCCGGTCGGCTCATCTGCAAGAATAATTTCCGGTTTTGCTGCCATCGCACGGGCAATTGCAACCCTTTGCTGCTCTCCTCCGGAAAGCTGATCCGGATAATCCATTCGTCTTTCCCACATACCAACTCTTTCTAACACATGCTGTAAATGTTGATAATCCGGAGTATCATGCGAAATGTAAAGTGGCATACAAACATTATCCCAAATTGTATATTCTTGAAGAAGCTGATACTGTTGAAATACAAATCCTATATGTTTTTGCCTTATTTTGCATTTTTGCTTTTCAGTAAGCTTGTTTATTTCTCTTCCATTTAGAAACACTTCACCCGAATCTGGTTTCTCTAGTGTTCCTGCAATTTTGAGAAACGTAGATTTCCCCGATCCGCTTCTTCCCATAATTGCGACAAATTCTCCTTCTTCCACTTCAATAGAAAAATTTCTTAATGCAGTAATATTTTTTTGACCAAATTGATATTTTTTATTTACATTTTTAAACTGAATAGCTGCTTTCATTTCTTTCCTTCCATATTTTGCTTATCTGTTGTTTTCAGTTTATCATATTTATCTTTCAATTCTCTTACTCGTATTCTTACGATTCCGTAAGATTTTTATCTGCTTCTTTTGCAACCATCTTCGGAATCCGGAATTCAAATGTAGTCCCTTCTTTTTTTGAATCAACTACCTGAAGGGTACCCTGATGAAGACTTATGATTTCTCTTGATAAATTTAACCCAATGCCAAAGCCTTTGTTTTTTCCCTCTTCTATCTGATAAAACCGGTCAAATATATGCTCTCTTTCGTTTCCTTCCAGACTTTTTCCACTATTAAATATCTGAATTACATAATTATCCCCACTGTCAAGAAGTAAAACATTAACTATTCCACACTGTGAAGTAAATTCAATTGCATTTTTCAATACATTTTCTATTGCTTCCTGAATCCAGAATGCATCACAAGATAAAATACATTCTTCTTCGGATTCATAATGAATGAAAATATATTTTTCTTCTGCAAGAATTTTTATTCTGTCAATACATTTTTCAATCAATACAGTTAAATTTTCTCGTTTTCTTTTCATCCAGATTTTTCCCGCATCGATTTGTGCAAGTCTCAGTAAAACGATTGTCATATCTTTCATCCAACAAAGTTGATTTACACAGCTCTCCAGTTTTTCTTTTTTCTTTTGGTTTTCTTCTAGTTCTGTCAGATTTTCAAGAGTAAGCAACATTCCTGCCATTGGTGTTTTTAACTGATGGGATATATTTTCCATATAAGTTCCCATCTTTTTTCTTTCATTCTGGACAATTGTTTTTTCTTTTTGAACCTGCTCATATATCCGCTTTTTTTCCTGTTCCATATATTGAACAATTTCTTTTTCTGTTCTTTCATTTCTGCATATTTCCAGAATTAATCCAGCAAAACAAATAAAAAAAGCAGTAATACAGTAAAAAAGTCGACCGTATGTTTTAATATTTTCTTTTAAATATAATTTTCCACTTTCTTCATATCCGGCATTTTTCATTTGAATGCTTCCTAACTCATATTTTTCTTCATCAAATGACCTAAACACCGCATGCTCCATATCTGTCTCCTTCAGTTCACCAATCCAGGAAACAACTTGTTTTTCATATGCATTTCCAAGAATCTGTTGATATATAAAAAAGGCAGTCAGCATAAAAGCAAAGACTGCCAGCCATTTTACACAAATATTTCTGATTCTATTTTTCTGAAATGGTCTCATATATTTCCTCCGTTTGTATTGTCCACCGATATCCGATTTCTCTTTTTGTCTCAATCAAGATTTCCTTACTATCTCCGGAAATCTTGCTTCTGATTCGATTAATATAAACCGATAATGCATTATCATCTACAAAATTCTCATTGGAATCCCAAATAATTTCCAGAAGCTTTGCTCTTGAAATTATCTGCGGTGAATTTACGATTAAGCAATATAAAATTCGATATTCTGTCAAAGTCAGTTCTATCGGAATTTGATTTTTTACGAGAGACTGTCGATCAAAATTTAAAACAAATTCTCCGCTTTTGATTCCTGTTTTTCTCTTTTCTTCTTGATTTTGTTCAGATCGTTTTAAAAGAGATTTGACTCTTGCAAGAAGTTCAAATGTCCGAAATGGTTTTATGACATAATCATCACCGCCGGCTTCAAAGCCTTCAACAATATATCCCTCGCTGTCATATGCTGATAAAAATAAAACTGGATTTCTAGTCCTTTTTCTGATTTCTCGACAAAGGGAGATTCCATTTCCATCCGGAAGTTTCATATCCAATATGTAGAGCATATACTTATTTGCTTTGATTTTTTCCATTCCTTCTGCAAATGTTGATGCTGTTTCTGTTTTCCAATCTCTCATTTTCAAAATATCCTCTATTCCGCATCGAACCATTTCATCATCTTCTACAATCAAAATTTTCTCCATATTTCTCACCTTCTTTTAGTGACTTTGGAAATCCTTTTGCCACCCACAAGCCAAAGGGCGCTGGGCGTGGCAAAAGGAGCGTCCCCTGGCTCCTACACCACCATTTTATAAAACCGAATTATAAATCTTGCTCCGCCATCTTTTACATTTTCGGCGAATATCACTCCTTCGTGGGATGTGATAACCAGTCTTGCAAATGCCAGTCCCACACCGAAATTCAAAGTTTCTGTCTTTCTTCCTCTGTAGAACCGTTCAAACAGATGTGGCATATCTTTTTCTTCGATTCCTTCTCCTGAATCTGTGATGCTAATTTCTGTATAGATTGGATTTTCTCTCCAGGAAGTGCAGATGGTTCCGTCTTCCGGTGTGTGTTCCATCGCATTTTTGATCACGTTTCCGATGGCTTCTTCCATCCATTTTTTATCGCAATTGATAGAAATATTTTTTTCGCCATGCGTCGTGAATTTCTGGTTTCTCAGTTCCATCGCGATTTCAAATGGCTGCATGGATTCCTGGATAAGGTTTTGAACGGAAATTTCATTTTTCTTAAATGTGATGGTTCCGGCATCCAGTTTTGCCATTTTTAGGAGGGATGTGATCAGCCATTCTATTCTTCCGAGCATCTGTTCCATGTCGCGGCACAGTTTTCGTTTTTGTTCTTCCGGTGTCTCCGGTGATTTGATTTTTTCCAGCATCAGGTTCAATGATGTAAGCGGGGTGCGGATCTGATGGGAAATGTCGGTCAGGGAATTGGCAAGGTTCCGTTTTTCTTTCTGGATGCATTCATTTTGTTCCCTCAGTCTTATGATCATTTTCTGAATTTCATCCCGCAGGATTTCCAGGTCTCCTTCCCGCATTCTGCTTAAGTTCAGGTCTGCCTTTCCGTGAAGGATTGCATCCATTTCCATGGTAAGTACCCTGATTTCATGATATCTTTTTCCTGCAAATATCATCCAGATCAAAAGCAAAATGATTCCGCATAGAAGTGCTCCTGCAGCTCCGCCTTTCAGCAGAAACACTGTTTCCGGTGACCATTTATTTTTTCCAAATACAGATGCGAAAAAAAGGAGCGCACTGATAAATGCAGTTGCTCCTCCTCCAGACAATAACTGTAATTTAATTTCTCTGTTTCGAAAAATACCCATTACTCCTCCATTTTATAGCCAAGTCCTCTTACTGTTTTGATGATCTGAGGGTTTTGAGGTGAATCTTCAATCTTCTCCCTGAGCCTCTTAATGTATACAGTAAGTGTATTATCATTTACATATTCACCGGCGATATTCCAAAGTTCTTCCAGAATATAATCTCTGGAAAGCACTTTGCCTTTTTTCTGTAAAAACATCAGAAGAAGTCTGTACTCCAAAGAAGTCAGAAAGATTTCCCGGCCGTCTTTTTTTACGATTCCTCTTGATGCATCAATCTCCAGTCTGCCTGTCTGAAGCTGGATTTTTTCTTTTTCTCCGTAAAATCTGCGGATTACCATTCGCATTCTGGATACCAGTTCGCGCGGCCGGAATGGTTTGCTGATGTAATCGTCGGCTCCCATATCCAGACCTGTCACTACTGAGAATTCATCGTCCAGTGCAGTCAGAAATATAATCGGAATCCGGTACAGCGCCTTCACCGCCGTGCAGACGCTGTATCCATTTCCCTGTGCCAGTGTTATATCCAGCAAAATCAAGTCAAATTTTTGTTCCTCGAGAAGGTTCATTGCCTTTTGCTGTCCGTCGACCGAACAGATTTCAAAACCTTCTCCTGTCAGAAATTCTGTAAGATTTTCTATGATGAGGCAATCATCCTCGACCAGAAGTACTTTATTCCTCATCCGGCTGTCCTTCTGTCATTTCGCTATCGCCTTCCATATCCTCTGATACTGTCTCAATCTCTTCCAAAGTTCCTACCGGTTCTTCTTCATTTTCAGAAATATCACCCTCCAGCTCTTTGGATGCATGACGCACTTTGGCAATACTGGCAACTTCTTCTTTCTCCTTAAGGTTGATCAATTTTACACCAGAAGTAATTCTTCCGAGAACGGAGATTCCCTTACATTCCATGCGGATCACGATTCCATCGGTATTGATGATCATAATTTCATCATTGCGATTTATCGCCTTTGCTCCTACTACATTACCGGTCTTTTCAGTAATCTTATAACATTTCACACCCTTACCGCCACGGTTCTGAGAGGTGAATTCTTCCATCATGGTACGTTTTCCCATACCTTTTTCGGACACGATCAGAAGGTCTTCTCCCTGTGTATCAAGCTGCATTGCCACCACTTCATCGCGGTCACTTAAGTTCATACCGCGAACACCCATGGAAGTTCTTCCTGTTGCGCGGACATCTTTCTCGTGGAAACGGATGCACTGTCCGTATTTTGTTACCAGAATAATATCGCATTCGTTATCTGTTGTTTTTACTTCAATCAGTTCATCATCTTCTCTGAGCGTGATTGCAGCAAGTCCTGTCTTTCTCACATTTGCATATTCGCAAATCGGAGTCTTCTTTACAAGACCTTTCTTGGTTGCCATGAACAGATAATCTCCATCTCTGTAATCCTTAATCGGAATCATTGCGGTGATCTTCTCATCCGGCTGAAGCTGCAGAAGATTGATAATCGCAGTTCCTCTGGAGGTTCTTCCGGCTTCCGGAATCTCGTAACCTTTCATGCGGTACACGCGTCCGGTGCTGGTGAAGAACATGATATACTGATGTGTATTCGTCATAAACAGTTCTTCCACGTAATCTTCTTCCAGTGTCTGCATGCCTTTGATTCCCTTGCCACCGCGGTTCTGGCTCTTGAAAGTATCATTGCTCATGCGCTTGATATAGCCAAGTTTTGTCATGGTGATGACTACATCTTCCTTCGGAATCAGATCTTCCATGGAAATGTCGTACTCATCAAATCCGATGGACGTTCTTCTCTCATCTCCGTATTTCTCAGAAATCACGAGAATTTCTTTTCTGATCACACCGAGAAGCAATTTTCTGTCTGCAAGAATTGCTTTATATTCTGCAATTTTCTTCATCAGTTCTGCATATTCTGCTTCTAGCTTCTCTCTTTCCAGTCCGGTAAGAGCCCTCAGACGCATATCTACGATTGCCTGTGCCTGCGCATCACTGAGATTGAATTCCTTCATGAGAGATTCTTTCGCAATCTGCACCGTCTTGGAACCACGGATGATTGCGATTACCCGGTCAATATTATCGAGCGCGATCAATAAGCCCTCTAAAATGTGGGCACGTTCTTCGGCTTTATTCAGATCATATTTCGTTCTTCTTGTTACGACATCCTCCTGATGCTCCAGATAATGGTTCAGCATCTCAAGAATATTCATAACCTTCGGCTCATTATTTACCAGTGCAAGCATAATAACGCCGAACGTATCCTGAAGCTGTGTATGTTTATATAGTTGATTTAAAATAACGTTCGGATTCACATCACGGCGCAGTTCAATGCATACACGCATACCTTCTCTGTTTGACTGATCGCTGAGGTCTGTGATTCCGTCAATCTTTTTATCTTTTACAAGCTCTGCAATTTTCTCGATCAGTCGCGCTTTATTTACCATGTACGGAAGCTCCGTCACAACGATACGATTCTTTCCGTTTGCCATCGGCTCGATATTCGTCACTGCACGAACACGGATCTTACCACGTCCTGTACGGTAAGCTTCTTCGATGCCTCTTGTTCCAAGGATCGTTGCTCCGGTCGGGAAATCAGGTCCTTTGATGATTTCCATGATTTCTTCGATGGTTGTCTCTTCTTTATCTGCAATCTGATCATCAATGATCTTCACTACGGCACCAATGACTTCCCGCAGATTGTGCGGCGGAATATTGGTCGCCATACCGACTGCAATACCGGAAGTTCCGTTTACCAGAAGGTTCGGAAATCTTGCCGGAAGGACGGTAGGCTCCTTCTCCGTCTCATCAAAGTTCGGTACGAAATCAACGGTATTTTTATTAATATCAGCAGTCATTTCCATGGAAATTTTGCTGAGTCTTGCTTCGGTGTATCGCATAGCCGCAGCGCCGTCTCCGTCCACAGAACCAAAGTTTCCGTGTCCGTCAACAAGCGTATATCTCATAGACCAGTCCTGAGCCATATTTACCAGCGCACCATAAATAGAACTGTCACCGTGCGGATGATATTTACCCATCGTATCACCGACAATACGTGCACATTTACGATGCGGTTTGTCAGGTCCGTTGTTCAGCTCTATCATTGAATAAAGAATTCGTCTCTGTACAGGCTTCAAACCATCCCGCACATCAGGAAGCGCACGCGAAGCAATAACACTCATGGCATAATCGATATAAAAATCTTCCATAGTTTTCTTCATATCCACTTCATGGACTTTGTCGAAAATATTATCTTCCATTTTTTTCTTCTCCTTTTGGTTGGAATGCAGCTTTTACAGCTGCAGCCTTCTCGAAAATCTGCGATTTTCTCGATGGGTTGGCATTTGCAATGCCAACCTTGAAAGAAGAATAAGCCAATTTTCATGTGAACATGAAATTGTCTTTTTCTTCTTTCAGCTGCCGCTGCGAAATACTAGATATCCAGGTTTTTAACAAACTTCGCGTTTTCTTCGATGAATTCACGTCTTGGCTCTACTTTATCGCCCATGAGCGTGGTGAATGTAAGATCCAGTTCAGATGAGGTCTCGTCGTCCATCGTTACACGCTTCAGAATTCGATGTTTCGGGTCCATGGTTGTCTCCCAGAGCTGGTCTGCATCCATCTCTCCAAGACCTTTATAACGCTGGATTTTATTGCTGCTGTCACGTCCTACTTCTTTCAAAATCGCATTCAGTTCTTCATCACTGTATGCATACCACACTTTTTTGTTCTTTTCCAGTTTAAAAAGTGGCGGCTGTGCGAGATAAACGTATCCCTGTTTAATCAATTCCGGCATAAATCTGTACAAAAATGTTAACAATAACGTACTGATATGAGCACCATCCACATCGGCATCTGTCATAAGAATGATCTTATGGTAACGCAGCTTTGAAATGTCAAAATCATCATGAATTCCGGTTCCGAATGCAGTGATCATCGCTTTGATTTCAGCGTTGGCATAGATTTTATCCAGCCTTGCTTTTTCAACGTTAAGAATTTTTCCACGGAGCGGAAGTATGGCCTGTGTTGCACGGTCACGCGCTGTTTTCGCGGAACCTCCCGCGGAATCTCCCTCTACGATATAGATTTCGCAGTTTGCAGGATCCTTGTCGGAGCAGTCTGCCAGTTTTCCCGGAAGAGACATTCCTTCCAGAGCTGATTTTCTTCTCGTCAGATCTCTCGCTTTTCTTGCCGCCTCACGCGCCCTCTGGGAAAGTACGGATTTTTCAATGATCGTCTTTCCGACCGAAGGATTTTGTTCCAGGAATATCTGAAGCTGAGTGCTGACAATACTGTCAACTGCACCTCTTGCCTCGCTGTTTCCGAGCTTCTGCTTCGTCTGTCCTTCAAACTGCGGATCTTCAATTTTGACACTGATGATCGCAGTCAGCCCTTCACGAATATCTTCCCCGGACAGATTCGGCTCACTGTCTTTTAATAATTTATTCTTTCTTGCATAATCGTTAAATGTTTTTGTCAGGGCATTTCTGAATCCTATCACATGCGTTCCGCCCTCCGGTGTGGTAATATTATTTACGAACCCGTAAGTATTGTCTGTGTAGGAATCGTTGTGCTGCATCGCAACTTCAACCTGAACATTATCCTTCGTTCCTTCGCAGTAGATAATCTGCTCATAGAGCGGTGTCTTGCTTCTGTTCAGATATTCTACAAATTCCTTGATTCCGCCTTCATAGTGGAACACTTTTTCTTTCGGTTCTTCGTCACGCAGATCGGTAAGGCTGATCTTCAGCCCTTTTGTAAGAAATGCCATCTCACGGAATCGCTGTTTTAATGTATCATAATCAAATACCGTATCTTCAAAGATCGTATCATCCGGAAGAAATGTGACTTTCGTTCCTGTTTTTGCCGGATCACATTCTCCGACTACTTTTAGTTTATAAATAACATGGCCTCTTTCATAGCGCTGTTTGTAAATCTTACCTTCAGAACAGATTTCTACTTCCAGCCAGTTTGACAATGCATTTACAACAGAAGCCCCTACTCCGTGAAGACCGCCGGATACCTTGTATCCTCCACCGCCGAACTTTCCGCCGGCATGCAGTACGGTAAATACGACTTCCACTGCCGGAAGTCCGGCTTTATGATTGATTCCTACCGGAATCCCACGTCCATTGTCAATGACGGTAATCGAATTATCCGGATTGATGAAAACCTGAATGTGATCACAATATCCTGCAAGCGCCTCATCTACTGAGTTGTCTACGATCTCGTATACAAGATGATGAAGCCCTCTGGTTGATGTACTTCCAATATACATTCCAGGTCTTTTTCTTACTGCTTCCAGCCCTTCCAATATCTGGATCTGGTCTGCCCCATATTCTGCACTCATACCTATCCTCCTAATTCTCGTTTGATACATGTCCGTTAAGAACATGAAATACTTTGTTTATTGAAAATCTGTGATTTACAAACTCATCCAGGCCTGTACAGGTGATCAGAGTCTGTATATCATGAATACTGTCTAATAAATAGTTTTGCCTGTGTTTATCGAGTTCAGACAAAACATCGTCAAGTAAAAGCACCGGAGTATCCCTTATAATCAGTTTTACCAGTTCAATTTCAGAAAGTTTGAGCGAAAGAGCCGCCGTTCTCTGCTGTCCCTGGGAACCGAATTTGCGGATATCCAGTTCTCCTGCCATGAAGCAGATATCGTCCCGATGCGGACCGGCAGAGGTGCTCTTTGTCCGGATATCCCTCTCTCTGTTTCTCTTAAGAGCAGCTTCCAGCGAATATGCACCGCATCCCGATTCATAGGAGAGGCATATTCTCTCTTTGCCACCCGTCAGCCTGTAATGTATCTCATCAATGATTTCATTTACTTCAGAAATAAACTTCTTTCTCCTGGCAATAATCTTATCTCCGTATGCGACCAGCTGCATATCCCAGACATCCAGAGTATCGATAAGCTCCGACTGATACACGGCATCTTTCAGAAGCTTATTTCTCTGATTGACGATCCGGTTATAATTTGCCAGATCCCGAAGATAGACTTTATCTAGCTGGGACAATTCCAGATCCATGAATCTTCTTCTTTCCGCCGGGCCGTTTTTGATAATATTCAGATCCTCCGGCGAAAAAAACACAAAATTCATCAGCCCAAAAAGCTCACTCGCTTTTCGGATCGGAACCTTATTGATCGCGATTCCTTTTGGACTGTTCTTCTTCAAATGCATATCGATCTGCCAGGGAACTTTGTTCTTCTCTATGATCGTCTCGATATGAGACTCCTCCTGTCCGAACCGGATCAAATCCCTATCTCTGGTTCCTCTGTGCGACTTTGTCGTACCGGAAAGGTACACAGCTTCCAGGATATTTGTCTTTCCCTGCGCATTGTCTCCGTAGAAAATATTGGTTGCCTTATCAAATTCAATATTCAGCAATTCATAATTTCTGTAATCTTTCAACTTCAATGATTTGATAATCATAGACACACCAACTTATTTTTCAATTTTAATATCTTCCCCATCGTAAGAAACCGTATCTCCATCGTACAGCTTCTTGCCACGTCTTGCATCTACCTCTCCATTTACCTTTACAAGACCGTCCATGATTACTTCTTTCGCTTCAATTCCGGAAGACACCAGCCCTGCAGCCTTCAGTGCCTGTCCAAGCTTGATATATTCTTCTCTCAACTTAATCGTATACATAGTTTCTCCTCTTGTCTTATGCCACGCCGCTGAAGTTCACCGGAAGAATCAGGTAAATATACGTTTCCTTTTCATCCTTAATGAAACATGGTGCCTTGGCATTCATAAAATATAGGTCAACCTCTTCGTCTTCAATCACTCTAAGAGCATCAATCAGGAATTTCGGATTGAATCCGATCAGAAGATCTCTTCCTTCTTTTGTAATCATAATTTCTTCATCCATGGTTCCAAGCTGTGATTTGATCTTCAGTTCCATGATTTCATCTGTGATATTAATAATTACCGGTTTTTTATCGCCTTCTTTTACAAGAAGCGTTGCACGGTCAATACAGTTCAAAAATTCTTTCTTGTTAATTCTCACTTTTGTTTCATAATCATTTGAGAGCATCTGATCAATTTTAAAATACTCACCTTCAATTAATCTGGAAACAACGACTGTCTGATCAAATTCGAAAACAATATGGTTATTTGTAAAATACAGATTTACTTCACTATCTACTTCTCCTGAAAGAATCTTACTTACTTCCATCAGTGTCTTTCCCGGAACAACAACCTTAAGCGGATCATAAGCTTTCTTAAGGGCAATCTTACGAATCGAAATACGATGGCCATCCAGAGAAACAACCTTCAGCATATCATCATGGATTTCAAAAAGTTCACCAGTCATTAATTTATTGCTGTCATTATCTGCAATAGAGAAAATAGTCTGTCTGATCACTTCTTTCAGAGTGAACTGGGAAATGATGACCGGTTCTTCTCTTTCGATATATGGAAGATAGGAGAAATCCTCTCCTGATTTGCCTGAAATATTAAATTTAGCTTTTTCACAGGTAATAAGTGTCTGCTGATTATCATCTGACTCAATTACAATATCATTATCGGGAAGCTTTCTTACAATATCGGAGAAAATTCTCGCATCCAGTGCGATCATTCCTTTTTGTTCGATATTTCCTTCTATGACAGTTTCAATACCCAGTTCCATATCATTTGCTGTGAGCTTGATAATGTTTGTTGTAGCATCTATTAAGATACATTCCAGAATTGGCATTGTTGTCTTGGTCGGCACAGCTTTTGATACAATACTGACTCCCTTTACAAGGTCAGCCTTCTGACATCTGATTTTCATAGTGTGTATAACTCCTTTCAACGAGCAATTATAAATAATATATATAAAAAATATCCGCCTTATCCTTATTAGGGGCTGTGGAAATGTGGGTAAGTACCTAAACCCCTTGAAAATCAAGCATTTCAGAAAAGGACAAGTCCGTTGACAGCTTCAGAAAATGATGTTTATGAGGTTGGGAAAACTTTTTGAATGAATTATACCGGGTTGATCTTTTTCTTAATAATGTCGATAGTATTCCTCAAAGTTTCGTTCTTTTCCACATCATTTGCCACTTTATCCACACCATGATTCACAGTGGAGTGATCTCGTCCACCCAGAAGAAGTCCTATGGTTTTAAGTGGTGTATCCGTCATTTTACGGCATAAGTACATGGCAATCTGCCTTGCATTTGCAATTTCAGCATTCCTTTTGCTGCTTTTCAGGTCAGAAATCGGAATGTTAAAGTGTTCAGAAACGACATCAATAATAAGTTCAGGGGTTACTTCACGGTTCTCATTCGGTGAAATGAGGTCCTTTAATGCTTCGGCAGCCAGTTTGATGTCAATTTCTTTCTGATTATTATTGATCCGGTACAGAGCAATCAGTTTATTAAGAGAACCCTCAAGTTCCCGGATATTGGTTTTTATGTTGGTGGCTATATACTGAATAACTTCATTCGGTATATTGTAACGTTCCAGCTGGTCAATTTCGATTTTCTTATAAAGAATGGCCATACGTGTCTCATAATCCGGAGCGGAAATATCTGCAATCAATCCCCATTCAAAACGGGTTCGCAGACGGGCTTCGAGAGTCTCCATGTCTTTTGGAGGTTTATCACTCGAAATAATGATCTGCTTTCCGGCATTGTGTAAGTGATTGAATGTATGGAAAAATTCTTCCTGTGTACTTTCTTTTCCTATAATAAACTGTACATCGTCAATCAGAAGTACATCATTATTACGGTACTTGTCCCTGAAGGCAGTCATTGCAAGTTCATTTCCTGTTTTACCAATTCGGATCGCATCGATCAGTTCGTTGGTAAATGTCTCACTGGTTACATAAAGCACCTTTTTGGAAGGATCCTTCTCCAGAATATAATGAGCAACTGAATGCATCAAATGCGTTTTTCCCAATCCTACACCTCCGTAAAGGAAGAGAGGATTGTATACTTCTCCCGGTGATTCGGCTACCGCAAGGGAAGCAGCATGGGCGAAATTATTGTTTCCGCCGACAACGAACGTATCAAAGGTATATTTCGGATTGAGATTCGCCTGCTCGGAAATATTATTAATTCTTTTGTTTTTTGGTTTTGCTTTTGGTTCTTCCTGTCGGGAATTTAGATTATTTTCCATTTTATAGAATGCCATCTCAGAATCAGGAATATCTTTTGGAATAAATTTAATATCATATTCCACACCGGTTACTTCAGCAATACATACTTTGAGCGGAAGAAGATACTTATTCTGTATATGTTCAATGCTGGCCTTGAAGTTGATGGACAAATACAAAGTATCTCCTACGATGTCATATACTTCAAGGGGTCTGATCCATGTTTCAAAGGATATATTTGATAAGAAGTATTCTACCTTCAGTTTTTGAATAATCTCTTCCCATTTTTCTTTTACAGTATCCATCTTAGTTAAAACTCCATTTCAGCGTATAGTCGGTCAGATTATGTCAAAATCTATTTACAATAAGAAGAAAACATGTCTTCAAAGATAAAATTGCATAATCATACATATATATTCTACATTAAAATTCCTATATAATCAATGAAAAATAAGTAGGGAAAACTTTTCAACATGAGAAAATCGCTTAAATACGCGTTATTTTATGTTAAAAAAATATCCATACACAGGTTATCAACCATTTTCCACATAGTTATCAACAAAATGGGGATAAAGTTGATGATAAAATAACCGTGTTTTTCTTGACTTTACAAGCTTTTTTGTCTATAATCAAAAATGATGTCTTAAAAAGTTTATAATCTAATATTTTAATAGGGAGTAATCGGATAGGAGGTGGATATCAATGAAAATGACATTCCAGCCAAAAAAACGTTCAAGATCTAAAGTTCATGGATTCAGAGCAAGAATGGCTACAGCAGGTGGAAGAAAAGTTCTTGCAGCAAGAAGAGCAAAAGGAAGAAAAGTATTATCAGCTTAGGCCGCAGACATGTGGCCTTTTCTTCTACAAAAAAACAGGGGAAGAAGCGTATGAAATTTTCAGAATCACTGAAAAAAAACAAAGATTTCCAGGTAGTTTACCGTAGAGGAAAGTCTTATGGCAACCGGTATCTCGTTATGTATGTGCTGAAGAATGATCTTGGAAAGAACCGGGTCGGAATATCGGTCAGCAAAAAAGTCGGAAATAGTATTGTAAGACATCATTTAACCCGACTGATAAGAGAGAGTTACAGGCTGCATGAGGACATGTTCCAATGTGGATATGATTTTGTAATTATAGCAAGAGTGTCAGCGAAAGAAAAATCGTACAGAGAGATTGAAAGCGCACTCATCCACTTGGGAAAACTTCATAATATTGTTTGCGTGAAGCAGGACATTTGTAAAAATGAACAGCAGAAAGGCGAACCCGGACCGGATCATGCCGGTTCAGCATATCAGGAAGATGGATGTGCAAAAGGCACGGAGAGATGAAAAATTGAAGAGATTATTACTATTTTTAATTCGTTTTTACAGAAAATATTTGTCTCCATTAAAGACAAGATATCATTGTATTTATGTTCCAACCTGTTCCGAATATGCGTTGGAGGCAATTGAAAAATATGGAGCGCTTAAAGGCGGTTTGCTTGCAGCCTGGAGAATACTCCGGTGCAATCCGTTTGCGAAGGGCGGATATGATCCTGTGCCTTAATGATTTGCTGCCCAGTTTCGGGGCAGAAGACCTTCATTTTCCAATCAAAGTAAAAGGTCTTTAGAAAATTATGGAGGAAAAAATATGACAGGTTTTGTAATGACACAGGTCAGCACGCCGATTATCGGACAGGCTGCCTGGCTGCTCGGTAAAGTTATGGATGGAATTTACCGGGTAATGAATGGAGTCTTCGGTATACAGAACATTGGTATCTGTATCATTCTTTTGACAGTCGTTATTTACACACTGATGATTCCGCTTACGATTAAACAGCAGAAGTTTTCGAAGATGTCTGCTGCAATGAACCCTGAAATTCAGAAGATCCAGAAAAAGTATCAGGGCAAGAAAGACCAGGCTTCCATGGAGAAAATGCAGGAAGAGACACAGCTGGTCTATGAAAAATATGGAGTATCCCCTACAAGCGGATGTCTCCCGATGTTTATCCAGTTCCCGTTCCTCTGGGCAATGTGGTATGTAATTCGTGGTATACCTGCTTATGTAAGTCAGGTAAAAGATGTCTATACTCCGTTGATTGAAGGAATTACATCTACAAACGGATGGCAGAAAATAATGGAATCCATCGGTGAAGCAAAACCGATTCTGATGGATCCGTCAAAATACGATTATTCGAATACGAACATCCTGATTGATGTTTTATACAAATTCCAGTCTTCCACATGGGAAACTTTGAAAGAAGGATTCCCGGCTCTGCAGTCAACAATTGAATCTACAATGGCACAACTCGAAAAGATGAACAACTTTTTGGGACTGAACATTGCAGAAGCTCCTTTGAACCTGATTAAAGACGGATTCTCAGCCGGAGCATTCGGAATTGTGATCGCAGCACTTATGATTCCGATTTTTGCTGGTCTGACCCAGTATCTGAGTGTGAAGATGGTACCTCAGAACAATGGCAATACTGATCAGGAGAACCAGGTTGCCGCAACCATGAAGACCATGAACATCACGATGCCTCTGCTTTCTGTATTTATGTGTTTCACGATGCCGACCGGTCTTGGTCTTTACTGGATCACCAGTGCGGTAGTACGTATGGTTCAGCAGTTCTTTATCAATAAACATCTGAGCAAAATGCCGATGGATGAACTGATCGAACAGAATATGGAAAAAGCGGCTAAAAAACGTGAGAATAAGAAGAAAGTTGAATCACAGTATGTGAATGAAATGGCACAGAAAAAGGGACGCAAGATTGAAAAGAGCAGAAGTGCCGAAGAAGAGAAGGCTTTGGAAGCAAAACTTGAAAATGCAAGAAAACTGAATGAAAATGCGAAAGAGGGAAGTCTTGCATCAAAAGCAAATATGGTCAAGAAGTTCAATGAAAGCAATAAATAGGGGGTAATGATGATGAAAGAAATTACAGTTTCGGCAAAAACATTAGATGATGCAATCACAGAAGCTTCCATTCAGCTGGGGGTTTCAAGTGACCAGATGGAATATGATGTCATCGAAAAAGGAAGTACAGGATTTTTCGGAATCGGAAGCAAACAGGCAGTCATCAAAGCCCGACTTAAAAAAGAAAAAGCAGAGCAGGAAGAGACCATTTCTGTATCAGAAATTTTTGAATCTAAGCCGGAAGTAAAAGAAGAACAGAAATCTGAAGTTAAGAATGAAGTTAAAAATGAGATAAAGAATGACTTCAAGAAAGAAAACCGTAAAGATTTCAAAAAAGATCCCAAGAAAGAGAATAATAAGGATTACAAAAAAGAATATAAAAAAGATTCAAAAAAAGAGTACAAGAAAGATTTTAAGAAAGAGTATAAGAAAGAAACAGCAGCTCCTGTTCAGGAAGAGAAGAAAGAAGTATCGCAGCCGGAGCGCAAAGAAATCGAAGTTGCAGTGGTTACAGAAGAAACCAAAAAGATCTGTGAAGATTTCCTGCGTGATGTATTAAAGGCAATGGGAATGGGTGAAGTAGAATTTACTTCGGTAGTAGATGAAGACGGAGCACTTGCCATTGAAATGAAGGGTGACGATATGGGAATCCTGATCGGAAAACGCGGTCAGACACTGGATTCTCTTCAGTATCTTACAAATCGTGTTGCGAATAAGTCACAGGAAGGTTATGTAAGAGTAAAACTTGATACCGAAGACTACAGAAGAAGAAGAAAACAGACACTTGAAAATCTGGCAAAGAATATCGCATATAAGGTAAAACGTACCAGAAAGCCGGTATCTCTGGAGCCGATGAATCCATATGAAAGAAGAATCATTCATTCTGCACTTCAGAATGACGACAGAGTGTCAACACACAGCGAAGGAGAAGAGCCATACAGAAGAGTTGTGGTAACTCCAAACAGGCGATAATCAATGAGAGCCGTTTCCTGGAAAAGGAAACGGCTCTTTTTAAATACTAAGACTTCCCATACCCAAAATGGGATTTGTACCTTGAAAATTCAATATTTCAGCTAATAAAATAGCGATTTATGCCACTGCAACCTGTGTATGAAGCGCATCGCGCA
>NZ_JBQHSG010000033.1:0-25538 GCF_052066375.1 Bariatricus sp. HCP28S3_A7 | reverse complement strand
AAAAAGCGCGCCGTAATTACAGGCACGTACAAAGAGACATCATTATGGAACTGATATAATAATTCGCTGTTTTTGTGCAGGAGACAGGAACTTTATTTTGCGAGACGACACTTTGACATTGTGCAGAACAAGCTGAAATCCCGCCAGCGTCCGGGGCAGACCAATGAAATCAGCCTGTTTGCCGGACTGTTAAAATGCGGCGAGTGTGGGAAGTCGCTGACGGTACGCTACACAAACGCTAAACATCCCCAGCGGATTTACTCCTGCAAGACCTACAATGCCTTTGGAAAGAACCACTGCACCCAGCACCGGATTGATTATGACACCCTTTACAGCCATGTGCTGCGGAAAATCCGGGAATGTGCCAGAGCTGCCCTGATGGACGGGGAAGCGGTTGCCGACCGCCTGACCAATACCTGTGAAGCCGAGCAGCGGGAACAGCGGGAAGCAATGGAACGCTCCCTTACAAGGGACGAGGAACGGATTGAGGTTCTGGACAAAATGGTCATGCGGCTTTATGAGGATATGATTGCAGGGCGTATCAGTGAGCAGAATTTCAACACCATGCTGGAAAAGACACAGACCGAGCAGACGGAGCTTAAAACAAAAGTGTCCGAGGGCAGAAAGCGGCTGTCCGATGAAGTCCAGCTTGCCAATGATGCAAAACAATGGGTGGAAGCCATTCAGGAATACGCCAACATCACAGAGCTGGACGCAGCCACCCTCAACCGCTTAATCAAAGAAATCGTTGTGCATGAGCGCATTGACGAAGATAAAACAAGACACATTTCTATCGAAATTCATTTTAATCTCAAACCCATCCCGGAGGTGGAACAGGTCACTGCCTGACCTGTCCCGCCGGGACGGTTCTCTTAACAACACCATATAGATTTTTTGTACGCCGCCGCCCGCCATCGAGCAGAGTTTTTACACCTAATTGGGGATGAAACAGCTCATGGCAGGCGGCGGTGTCGCCCTCATCGGAACCACTCTTGTACCCCTGCTTTCCGGTCTCTTTGGTTAATCCGTAAAAAGGAGGTAATCGCCTTTGGACAGCATACTCCAACAGATCACAGACTGGCTGAAAGAAATGCTCGTTTCAGCCATCATGGGAAATCTGTCGGGGATGTTTGAGTCCGTCAACAACCAGGTTGGCGAGATAGCAACCTCCGTTGGCATGACCCCGGCGAACTTCTCGCCGGGTGTCTTTGCCATGGTACGCAACATCTCCGAGTCAGTGATTATCCCGATAGCAGGCTTGATACTGACCTTTATCGCCTGTTACGAGCTAATTCAAATGATTATCGACCACAACAATCTGGCGAATTTTGAGACATGGATTTTCTTCAAGTGGGTGTTCAAGACCTTCGCTGCGGTCATGTTAATCACAAACACATTCAATATCACAATGGCTGTGTTCGATGTGGCACAGCACGTTATCAATGCCAGTGCCGGTATCATTGCGGGAGACACCGCCATAGATGCGGCGGCGCTTGAAACAATGGAAGATACACTGATGGCAATGGAACTGGGTCCTTTGCTTGGATTGTTCCTGCAATCCTTTATCGTGCAGGTCACAATGTCGGCATTGGCAATCGTGATCTTCGTCATTGTCTACGGACGAATGATTGAGATTTACCTCATGGTCAGCCTTGCCCCGATTCCTTTTGCCACCTTCGGGAACAGGGAACAGAGCAGCGTTGGACAGAACTATCTGAGGTCACTTTTTGCAATCGGGTTCCAGGGGTTCCTGATTATGATCTGTGTGGGCATCTATGCGGTGCTGGTGCAGTCGGTCGCTTTCAGCGAGGACATTATCGCTTCTATCTGGGGTGTCATGGGATACACGGTTCTTCTGTGCTTCACCCTATTTAAGACCGGTTCTCTTGCAAAGGGCGTGTTCTCTGCCCACTAAAGGAAGGAGGTTTTCAGTGGCAGCATATATCCCCGTACCCCGTGACCTGACGAGGGTAAAAACAAAGGTGTTCTTCAATCTGACAAAACGACAGCTGATCTGTTTCGGCTCTGCGGCACTCATTGGGGTGCCGATTTTCTTTTTGGTCAAAGGAACAGGAAATGTAAGCCTTGCGGCACTGACCATGATGATTGTCATGCTTCCCCTGTTCTTTCTGGCTATGTACGAAAAGGACGGTCAGCCGCTGGAAGTTATTGCAGGGCATTTCATTCAGGCAAAATTTATTCGTCCCAAGGTTCGACCTTATCAGACGAACAACTATTACGACGCTCTGGTGCGTCAGTATCAACTTGAAAAGGAGGTTGAGCGAATTGTTTTTCAAGAAGAAACCGCAGGCAAGGGCAATAAAAATGCCTGCAAATCTGAATCGAAAGCAGCAGAGAGAAATTAAGGCTGTTGTAGAACGGGCAAAGAAAGACAATGGGATTCCCCAGACCGCCCAGCAGTCCATTCCCTTTCAGAGAATGTTCCCGGACGGTATCTGCCGGGTCACAGACAGCTACTACACCAAGACCATACAGTTTCAGGACATCAACTATCAGCTGGCACAGCAGGAGGATAAAACCGCCATTTTCGATGAGTGGTGCAGTTTCCTGAATTTCTTCGACAGCTCTGTTCAGTTTGAGCTGTCCTTTATGAACATGAGTACCGATGCGGAGAGCTTTGAAAAGAGCATCCGTATCCCGTTCCGAAAGGACAGCTTCAATGCTTCCCGTGCCGAGTACAGCCAGATTCTGAAAAAGCAGCTGTCACAGGGCAATAACGGTCTGACCAAGACCAAGTATCTGACCTTCGGCATCGAAGCAGAGTCCATGCGTCAGGCAAAACCGAGATTGAACCATATCGAGAATGACCTGCTCAACAACTTCCGCCGTTTGGGTGTGATGGCATCCACGATGAACGGCAAGGAACGGCTTCGTCTGATGCACTCCATGTTCCACATGGGTGACAATGATAAGTTCTTCTTTGACTGGAAGTATCTTGTGGAATCCGGTCTGTCCGTAAAGGACTTTATTGCGCCGACAGCGTTTGCCTTTAAGAACAGCCGTACCTTCCAGATGGGCAGCATCTACGGTTCGATGTCCTATCTGCAAATTATCGCTTCTGACCTTTCTGACCGTATGCTGGCTGACTTTCTGGATATGGAATCCAGCCAGATCGTGACCATGCACATCCAGTCGGTTGATCAGACGGCGGCAATCAAGACCATCAAGCGAACCATCACAGAGCTTGACCGTTCCAAGATCGAGGAACAGAAAAAGGCTGTCCGTTCCGGCTACGATATGGACATCATTCCCTCTGATCTTGCCACCTACGGTAAAGATGCGAAAGCACTTCTGAAAGAACTTCAGAGCCAGAACGAGCGAATGTTCATGGTGACATTTCTTGTGATGAACACCGGCCGCACCGAACAGGAGTTGGAAAACAATGTGTTCCAGGCACAGAGTATCGCCCAGAAGCACAACTGCAATCTGCGCCGACTGGATTTTCAGCAGGAACAGGGCTTGATGAGCAGTCTGCCGCTGGCACAGAATCTGATTGAGATTCGTCGTGGTATGACGACCAGTTCCACGGCTATTTTTGTGCCGTTCACCACACAGGAGCTGTTCCAGAATGGTGCCGAAAGCCTGTATTACGGTCTGAATGCCTTGTCCAACAATCTTATCATGGTGGACAGAAAGAAGCTGAAGAATCCCAATGGGCTTATCCTTGGTACGCCTGGTTCCGGTAAATCCTTCTCCGCAAAGCGTGAGATTACCAATGCGTTCCTCGTGACGGATGATGACATTATCATCTGCGACCCGGAAGCAGAATATGCGGCGCTGGTTCACAAGTTTGAAGGTCAGGTAATCAAGATCAGTTCTTCCAGTACCAACTATATCAATCCCATGGACATCAATATCAACTACTCTGAGGATGATAACCCTGTTGCCCTGAAAGCAGACTTCATTCTTTCCCTCTGCGAGTTGATCATGGGAAGTAAGGACGGCTTGCAGCCCATTGAAAAGACAGTTATTGACCGTTGTGTGCATCAGATTTACCAGAGATATTTTGACAATCCGGTTCCTGAAAATATGCCCGTTCTTGAGGACTTGTATAACGCACTTCTCAAGCAGGACGAGAAAGAAGCCCATCATGTAGCGACGGCTCTGGAAATCTATGTAAAGGGTTCTTTGAAGCTGTTCAATAACCGAACCAATGTGGATATCAATAACCGCCTGGTCTGCTATGACATCAAGGAGCTTGGCAATCAGCTGAAGAAAATCGGTATGCTGATTGTTCAGGATCAGGTATGGGGTCGTGTGACAGCCAACCGAAGTGCCGGTAAATCCACCAGATACTACATTGACGAGTTCCATCTGCTTTTGAAGGAGGAGCAGACAGCAACCTATTCCGTAGAAATCTGGAAGCGATTCCGTAAATGGGGCGGCCTGCCCACCGGCATCACCCAGAATGTCAAAGACCTGCTTCGTTCCCCGGAGATTGCCAATATCCTCGAAAACTCTGACTTCATCTATATGTTGAATCAGGCAAGCGAGGACAGAGGGATTCTGGCAAAGCGTCTGAATATATCTCCCCACCAGCTGTCCTATGTGACCAATTCCGGTGAGGGCGAAGGACTTCTGTTCTATGGCAATGTGATCCTGCCGTTTATTGACCGGTTCCCGACCGATACGGAACTCTACCGCATTATGACCACGAAGCTGAATGAGGTGGTGGCAACAAAGGAGGCGTAAGGCATGGCGAAGAAACCGACACGACTCCGTTTCACCGAAGATGACCTTGCGGATTCTCAGGTGAAAAAAGCTGCTGACCGTGCGGATAAAGCGGCTGACAAAGCAGAAAAAGCGGTGGATAAGCTGGCTTCCAAAAAGAAGGCAACCAAGCTGCGTCAGGAAACGGATGCCGCCGGTTCCCGGAAAGCAAAGCTCCGTTTCGGCAAGACAGACAACAGCGTGGCTGTGGATCGCCCATCTTCGGCAAAACAGCTTGCCACCCGTGGCACGGCTGTGACACTCAAATCCAAGGTGCATCGGGCGGTATCGGAGTATGAAGATGATAATGTCGGTGTTCAGTCCGCACAGGAAACGACAAAGGCAGTGGAATCCACTGCCTACACCGTCGATCACGCCATCTACAGCCACAAACTGAAAGCCCATGATAAGGCTGATAAGTTGGTGCAAAAGTCAGATAAAGCCAATGTGGATGCGTTGTATGAGAAGTTCAAGAAGGACAATCCCGATGCCGGTTCCAACCCGTTTTCCCGCTGGCGGCAGAAACAGGCAATCAAGAAAGAATATGCAGCTGCCAAAGCCGGTAACAGTACGGCAAAGACAACAGCTGCCAAGGGTGCGGAAAAAGCAGCCCAGGGAGCCAAGACAATCACAGAAAGAGTCACGGAGTTTTGCACCACGCACTCCAAAGCCATTCTGCTTGTTCTGGTGGCGGGACTGCTTTTTATGGTTATCTCCAGTATGTTTTCCTCTTGTGCTGCCATGTTTCAGGGCGGGACGCAGGTGATTCTGGGGACTTCCTTTACTGCCGAGGACGAGGACATCATCGGGGCAGACAATGACTACAAGGCTCTGGAAGCTGCCTTGAGAAATCAGATCAACAACATTGAGCGCACTCACAGCGGTTATGATGAATACCGTTATGACCTTGATGAGATCAACCACAATCCCTATGAGTTGGCGGCGTATCTGACGGTGAAGTTTGAGGATTACACCCGTGAGGAAGTGCAAAGCACTCTGCGGTGGCTGTTCGATCAGCAGTATGAGCTGATTTTGACAGAAGAAGTGGAAATCCGAACCCGTACAGAGACTCGTACCGGCACATCGACATCCACAGACCCGGAAACCGGCGAGACCACGACGGAGGAATATGAGTACGAAGTTGAGGTTGAGTATGAGTATTATATCCTGAATGTGAAGCTGGTGAACAAGGGCTTGAACCGTGTAATCGGAAGCTCCGGTCTGACAGAGGATGAAATGGAGCGATACCGTATTCTCCTCCAGACAAGCGGGAACCGCCCTGATATTTTCGGGGACGACATCTATACAGTCACCGGCGAATACACCGACTACGACATTCCGGGCGAAGCTCTGACGGATACCCGCTTTGCCAACATGATCCGGGAAGCTGAGAAGTATCTGGGATACCCGTATGTATGGGGTGGAAGTAGCCCCTCCACTTCCTTCGATTGCTCCGGTTTTGTTTCGTGGGTCATCAATAACTGCGGCAACGGTTGGAGTGTTGGCAGATTGACCGCAAACGGTCTGATGGGTGTATGTGACATTATTCCCCGAAGCTCTGCAAAGCCGGGAGACCTTATCTTCTTCCAAGGCACTTATGATACCTCCGGTGCATCGCACGTTGGTATTTATGTCGGCAATGGGATGATGATTCACTGTGGAAACCCGATCTCTTATGCTTCGATTGAAACAAGTTACTGGCAACAGCATTTTTACTGCTTCGGCAGAATCCGAAATTAAGGAGGACATTCTATTGGGTGCCAAATTGGACAGAATCGGTGCAGACCTTGAGAAAGCCCGCAGGAAACGGGCTGAATGGGATGCCAGAGTAAAAGACCTGGAACGCAGATACCGTGAGGAGGAAAACTCCGAAATCCATGAAATGGTTCATGCTGCGAACCTGACCCCTGACCAGCTTTCTGAGCTTCTCCGTATGTTTGCTGCGGATATGGCTCCGAAGCCTGAGACAATCAACGCTATGAATGAGGAGGAGATGCAGAATGAAGATTAAAAGACTGTGTGCCGCTTTTCTGGCGGCTGTGCTTTGCATGAGCGTGTTTTCGACAACCGCTCTCGCCTATACGGATGAGACAGCGGCTTCCAGTGCCGAAACCGTGGAAACTGCCCCTGCGGAAACCACGGAGCAGGAAACGGAAGAAGTACCGTACAGCGTATCTGTGGATGAAGATGGTACGGTGGTGTTCTCCTTCAATGGCGAGGACTGGAAGTATGATGCCGAGAAAACCGAGGACGATGGCATGGGAACCGGCAAGGTGGTCACGAACGGTTCCCAGCTGAATGTGCGTACCGGTGCAGGCATGAATTATGAGATCATCGACCAGCTTCGCCCCGGCGAGGAAGTAAAGGTGATCGGAGTTGATGGCGACTGGTATCAGATCACAGTTCCTGAAAAGAATGGCTATGTCCACAGCGACTATCTGGAGCTGATTGAGGAAGCCGAGCAGAACAGCGAAATGGATATGGCGCTGCTTATGATGTTCATGAATATGTTCATGCAGAATATGGACACCGGCGCAGATGCCAGTGAATCTGCCCTCACTCCCGATGGCAATCTGACACTGGTTGATGATGTCGGCTCTTCTGACAAAACCGGTAAACAGTTCATTACTGCGGTCACAAAGAACGGCAATTACTTTTATATCATCATCGACCGTGACGATGAAGGAAACGAGACCGTTCACTTCTTGAATCAGGTGGACGAGGCCGACCTTCTGATGCTGATGAGCGAGGAAGAAGCTGCCAAGTATACCGAACCTGTGGTTGAGACCACTCCAGAACCGACCGAGACGGAAACGGAGCCTGAGGTCACAGAGCCTGCGCCTGAGGAGAAGCCTAAGACCAATATGATTCCGGCTATCCTTGCTCTGCTTGCCCTTGCTGGCGGCGGTGGTTTCTTCGCCTTTAAGAAGTTGCAGGAAAAGAAGAAGGAAAACAAAGCTGCAAAGCCTGATCCTGATGCTGATTATGTAGGCGATGACGAGGATTACGGCTACAGCGAGGAATTTGAGGACGATGATGATGTTGATTTCTCTGCTGATGAGGAGGACAACGAGCCGATCTAATCCGTAACAGGCACGATGCCTGGGGCAGCCTTCAGGTTGCCTTTACATAGAACAATGAAAGCAATCGCAACACAAAAGGATTGTATATGTGGGACATTCCTTGTATTATTATAGTCAGAAACATAAACTTTGAAGATAGAGGGTCGATAGTATGGATAATATGTTTATATGTATAGATACAACAGTCAACAAATCTGCAATTCATCAATTTAAGAATTTCCTTCAAAAGTATCCTGAAGTTACAAAATGGTTTATGTGTAGCGACTATTGTATAGCGGACACAAAAAAACCAAACGATGTCGTTTCGTTTGTCTTATATCCATACATCTTAGATTTTAATGAGTGGAATGAAGTAGTCAGTTCTATGCAAAAAACAGATTTAAAACATTGCAGGCAGGTATCACCTTCTTTTTGTGATTTTACTAAGGAGGGATATTTTTTTAGTTTTAACTTTATTCTCAGAGAAAATAATATACTGCGTAAATTAGATGAAAAAGCCAGTTTAGATTATTTGTTGAAGGTATATATTGAGATGACAGAAAACTGGCAAGTTACAACTCCTAACAATGCAGAAGCCTACGAAAAAATAAATAAAAAATTGAAAAAACTTCAAAATGCAACGAAGCAAAAATCATTTAATTACAAGATGTTTGGGCGAGTAATAAAGATATGCTTTTTAGCAGGATATTTGAGATACTTGTTACTAAAGGAAAAAGATAATATTGAAATGTTCAGCTGGCTTTCTGATAGAGACGCTATTACAAACTGGCAAGATGGGATTTATACTGAGTTCTATCATATAATTTCTCATTGTATTTGTGAGAATAAGTTGTCACACGAACGAGAAAACGGTGTAAAAGATGTGTATCTAATAGATGTTGAAAAAAATCAATTTTACGATGGAGCTAATAGGGTTGCTGATTTTATCTGTGGTGGTCTTGCCGATTTTAATTATGAGGATGGAAGTGTTACGGGCGAAAAACAATGTACTCTACTGGAGGATGTAATTTCGGATAATGAGTATCTGGTCATTTTCGACATTCATGAAAAAGGTGTTGCAAGAATTACACATAGGAAAAAATAAAGTTTTCTCCAATGTCTCCTTAAAGACATTGCTTATCAAGAATAATATAATTCTTTTTACATAGCAGTCATGCACTACGGTGTGTGGCTGCTTATTTTTTTGGAAAGGAGCAGATGCAAATGAAATTAGTATTGGCTGAGAAACCTTCAGTCGCACAGAGCATTGCCAAGGTGCTGGGTGCAAACAAGCGTGAAGATGGATTCCTCGAAGGAAACGGCTATATCGTCAGCTGGTGTGTCGGTCATCTGGTAGAACTGGCACAGCCCGAAGCCTACGATGCAAAATACAGCAAATGGACGTATGCTGACCTGCCGATTTTCCTGGCTGATTGGCAGTATGAGGTTTCTTCCGGAACAAAAAAGCAGTTCGGTATCCTGAAAAAGCTCATGGCCAGAGATGATGTTGCCAGTCTTGTGTGCGCTACAGATGCCGGTCGTGAGGGTGAACTGATCTTTCGTCTGGTGTACCACAAAGCCGGGTGCAGAAAGCCATTTGAGCGGCTTTGGATTTCTTCCATGGAAGATTCCGCTATCCGGGAGGGCTTTGAAAATCTCAGGTCTGGAACTGAATATGATGCTTTGTATGAAGCAGCCCTGTGTCGAGAGCGAGCTGACTGGATTGTTGGCATTAACGCTACTCGACTTTTTTCTACCCTTTATGGGCAGACCCTGAATGTTGGTCGAGTCATGACTCCCACCCTTGCGATGGCAGTCATGCGTGAAGCAGCCATTGCCGCTTTCAAACCGGAACCCTTCTATACGGTTCAGATTGGACTGGATGGGTTTACGGCAGCAAGCGAACGCTTCAAAAAGAAGTCGGATGCCGAAGCAGTCAGCAGAGATTGTTCTGTTGCTACGGTCACAAAGGCAGAGTGCAAAGAGAAAAGCGAAAAGCCGCCTGCACTCTATGATCTGACCAGTTTGCAGAGAGATGCCAACCGTGTGCTGGGCTATACGGCACAGCAGACCTTGGATTACACCCAGAACCTTTATGAAAAGAAGCTGGTCACTTATCCTCGTACCGACAGCAGATACCTGACGGACGATATGGCACACAATCTGCCTGACCTTGTAAATATGGCTTTCCACACATTCCCCGCCCCAGGTGTGGATAACGTATCTGTCCATGCGGAGCAGGTTGTGGATAACAAAAAGGTCACAGACCACCATGCCATTATCCCTACCAGAGAATTGCAGAAATGCAATCTGAATGAGCTTCCTAAGGGCGAGCTTGCAATTTTGCAGCTGATTTCCACCCGCCTTTTCGTGGCTGTGGGAGATCCGCACCGATACGCAGAGACAGTCATTGAATTGGACTGCGGCGGTACAGCGTTCTCTGCCAAGGGAAAAACCATCCTGCATGACGGATGGAAAGCACTTGCCGGGAATAGCAGTTCGACAAAATCTGATGAAAAGGAACAGGCACTCCCTTCCGTTTCCGTTGGCGATGAGATGGCTGTGATCAGCACGGAGATTAAGGAGGGAAAAACCTCTCCTCCGAAGCACTACACCGAAGATACGCTCCTGCAGAGCATGGAAACTGCCGGGGCGGACGAGATGCCCGATGAGGTGGAACGCAAAGGTCTGGGAACCCCTGCAACCCGTGCCGGTATCATCGAAAAACTGGTTCGCATTGGTTTTCTGGAACGGAGAGGTGATAAGAAAACCAAACATCTGATTCCTACCCACAAGGGTACGGCTCTGGTAACAGTCATGCCCGAACAGATTCAGTCCCCGTCTATGACAGCGGATTGGGAGGAAAAGCTGTTGCTCATCGAGAAGGGCGAATATGCCAGCGAGGATTTTATGGACGAGATCAAAGATGTGATTGCTGGTCTGATTCGGAATTACGAGGTCATTCAGGACTCTGAGGTCCTGATGTCAAAGGAAAGCAATGCCATGGGGAAATGCCCTGTCTGCGGCAGTTCTGTGGAAGAAAAGGCGAAAGCATTTTTCTGTTCCAACAGAAGCTGCAAGTTTGCCCTCTGGAAGAACAACCGCTACTTCGAGAGTATCGGCAAGAGCATGACCAGTGCCACGGCACAGAAGCTGCTCGGCTCTGGGAAAATCAAGCTGAAAGGCTGTATATCAGCTAAGACCGGAAACACCTTTGATGCCACGGTCTATATGGAGGTATTCGAGGACGGTAAGATCAGGTTTAACATGGAATTTGATAACGGAGGAAAACGCAAATGAGGAATGAGTATAACCCGGACGGCAAGGACATCCGATTTATTGACAGCCGCTATAAGGATTTGTTCCGTATTCCGGACGGCGGCTGTGTCCAGATTCATTATCCCGATGAAACCGTCGTAAAGCCCTGCAAATTCATCGACGAGTACCACACCCAGATTGGCTACAATGTGTTCCACATCTGCCAGTTCGCAGAAATCATGGAGCGCAACGGCGCAACCTATATGGCAGAGCCTGAAATCATGGGTGATGAAGCCGCATGGAAGGTCGGTCGGGACAGAATCCTGGCGGTGCAGACCTGTGAGGATGGCTACGATTACACTCTGTTTGATGAGAACTACAACGAGATGGATGGCGGTCAGCTGGATAACCCGGATTTGACTATGATCGAAGCCAGAAAAGAAATTCTGGAATCCTTTGGTCTGGAACGCAGGGAGCTTCGTGCCATGGTCTATGAAGATGTGATGGAACAGGCTTTTGAGGTTGGCAGGCAGGCGGTTGTGGTGAACGACCCTGTTGCAGAGCTTGCGTTCAAACTCGACCGTTTTGCCGAGAACTTCGACCCCTATGAATATATGGATCAGGTCGATGATGCGCAGGCGCATATCCAGAAAATCAAGACAGACCTTGCCGCCGGCAATACTGCTCCGTACCGTGAGTTTCTGGATACGGCCATTGCGGAGTCCCGTGAGGAAACTGCCGTAGAGGTTGCCAAGGTGCTGAGAAGGCAGCTGGATAAGATCGACCCGCCCAAGCGTGAGTCGGTCATGGCAAAGCTGGCACAGGCGGTAGAAAAGACTTCGCCTGCCACGCCCTCGCATAAGCACAAGGAACCGGAACGATAAGGAGGTCGCCTATGAAAATTGAAAAATGGGATGATGTTCATGGAAATACCACTTCCGATGACAGAATGGTAGCGTTTCTGGAAAGCTCTACGGACTCTTACGCAGTCCTTCAGCTGAAACACATTGACGAGACCGACGAGTTTCGTTTTATGCCGTATTGGCACATTCAGAAGCTGGAAAACCAGCCGACCATTGACCATTATGAGGTGGTTTACAATGGTCCGATTGAGCAGTCCGCCGGTGCTGCCGAGCAGCTGGAAGCTCTTTATACCAGGTTCAATATTGACCACCCGGAGGACTTCCGTGGTCACAGTATGTCGGTCAGCGACATCGTGGCGCTCAAGGTCGCCGGTGAAGTATCCTGTTATTACGTTGATGCCTTCGGTTTCGTGGAGCTTCAGGACTTTATGAAACCCGAAAACTATCTGAAAAATGCAGAGATGGCTATGGAGGACGATTATGGGATGTTGGATGGCATCATTAACAACGGGAAGGCTCCCGCTGCGGAAGATCGACCTTCCGTGTTGGAACAGCTGAAAGAAATGTCGGTTTTCGATACACCCCACAAACCACCCAGAAGCCACCCGGAAAGGGATATGGAATGATGAATTTCACACAAGATGAACGGAACTTGATGATGCTTTACAGCCCTGGCACAAAGTCGGGGCTGTGCGAAGCACTCGTACAGATGAAGGAGCAGCTTTCCGAGGAGGAAGCCGAGCTTTGTGCCCTGGCTGATTCTGTTCTCAATAAGTTGTCCGGTATGGATGACGAGACTTTTGATAGGCTGAATCTTTATCCTGATTTTTAAGGATTGGAGGGAAATGATGAACGCAAAAGAGCGATTTTATTCCGGGTTGGCAAGAGAGACCATCGGAAAGATCACATCGAACAAGGATAACTGGACTTCCTTTCTGGTAACGATGTCCCGAAACTATGAGTTCACTTATCCGGAACAGGTGATGATTTATGCCCAGCGCCCCAATGCCACCTTCTGCAAGCCTTATGACGAGTGGAACGACGAGAAGTACCGCAGATATGTCAGACGAGGTTCCACCGGCATCGCACTGTTTGTGACCAACAAAGATAAGCCCTATCTGCGGTATGTATTCGATGTGGCTGATACTGGTGTCCGCCGTTCATCCCCTGAACTGAAACCTTGGGAAGTCACAGAGGAAAACCGTGCGTATGTGATGGAAGCTATGGAGCGTTCCTTTGGCGTTGCCGCAGATGGACTGTTGGAGGCGCAGCTGGAGGAGATTGCGCTGTCTCTTTCTGCGGAGTATTGGGAGGATTACAAGAAGCCGATCCTCGACATCGTTGCCAATAGCTTCCTTGAGGAGTATGATGAACTTAACATCGAAGTGGCTTTCAAGAGAGCGGTTGCAAACAGCGTATCCTATGCGATGTACTGCCGACTGGTTGAGAATCCTGACAACTACTTCGAGCATGAGGACTTCCTGAATGTCTTTGATTTTAACACCCGCCAGACGGTAAACACCCTCGGCACGGCAGTCAATGCAATCAGTTCACGGATGTTTCAGGAGATCGAGAAAGCGATTGGTGAATACGAGCAGAACAGAGCTGCTGAAAGGAGCGCAGATTATGAGCGAAATGACTTACAGACAGGCCGGAGATTACAGAATCCCGAACATCAGGCTGGAGAACGAGGAAACGAGACCTTTGGGCAAATATGGCAGGATGCGCAGAGCGTTTCTGGAGCAGAACAATCCGATGCTCCTGAACGACATGATTCTGACGGAGACCCTGTTCCCCCACCTGTGGGAGATCGAGGAGACGGCGAAAGCCAGAGTGGAACTTTTGATGAACCAGTACCTGAAGAACAACCCGGCACCGGAGAAAGAGACGGATCAGCTGGGCTGGGCAAGACACATGAGCAGCCTGAAAGCGCAGGCGGAGGAAATCGTGATGACGGAGCTTATCAACAGCTGAGTCTGAACCTGTTCCTCTTCGAACACGAACAAATCAGTTTTATCGACGAAGCAGAGAGCCGAAAGCCCTCTGCTTTTTCTTTTTCTCAGGAAGAAATCGACCACTTTCTCCTGCTTGGCAGCAATACCGATGATGCCCGGAAAATCGTTGCTCTGGAGTATATGAAGCAAAAACCTGTGGAAGAAATTGTCCCGGCTCTGAAGCGGGTTTATCACGGCAGTTTCGGTCTGAAAGAGGACAGCGGCAATATTTCCGCATGGTATGCCGGGGACGGGATTCATCTTGCCAAAGGTTCCTCTGCCATTGACAGCCCCAGGGCGCAGATCATCCCATGGGAGGATGTCGCAAAGCGGATTGGAGAGTTGCTGGAAAACGGTCGGTACGCTACCAATGTGGAACTGGTGGAAGCTCCCGGCTTTGAGCGTGAAAAGATGGCTCAGTCCATTTGGTATCTTTACCATGACCTATCCGATGAAGCAAAGGCAATGGGATTCTTCCCCTCTTTGTCGGAAATCCGTAGCAATGGTTTTCCGGAAGAAACCGCATGGCTGGCAGAACAGCTCAAACAGCCTGAGTTTTTAGCGGCAATGAAAGAGGAGTATCGTGGGTTTATGATTGCCCATGATGCCGACCGTTCTCTGCTTCGCTTTCATTATCACAAGCTGGATGGCATTGAAAAGCGGTTGAATGAACTGGATGCTCCTCTCAGGGAATATCAGACTGATATGATGCAGATGCCCCTTGTCCGTCAGTTCATTACGGATGATGAGGTCAATGCAGACCTGACCCGTGGCAGCGGCTTCGCCGGTGGAAAGCGCCGTATCTATGAATACTGGCAGGAAAATCATTCTGTTAAGGACAAAGCCGAGTTTCTGAAGCATGAATACGGAACCGGCGGTCATTCCCATGCCTGTTCCGGTGCAACCCACAGCGGTCAGGATCACGATGCCAAGGGCGTCCGCTACACCAAAAGCGGCTGTGATAAGGTGCAGATGTCCTGGACACAGGTGGCACAGAGAATTGACGCTCTGATGAAGAAAGGTCGCTTTCTTACCCCTGAGGAGAAAGCCGAGCGGCAGGCAATCGAAGATGCCAGAACAAATCCTCTGGAAGATGTCTATGAGCGTTTTGCTGTGGTCGATACCGAGGATGGCGAGTATGCCATCTGGGATGAGCAGACCGGAACCTATTATGTAGACCATGAGGGCGTTACGGAATACTTCGACGATGAGTGGCTTGCCAATGACTACCTTGAGGAAGTCCGTCAGTCTGTGGCGGCGATGGAAGCAGTACAGCCTGAAGAATCCGCAGAAAATATCGCAGAGCCGGTTGAGAAAACACCGGTGTGGAATTATCAGGTTGGCGATACGGTCTATCTGGACGACACCGCTTTTCTTGTGGAGCAGATCACCGACCGGGAAGTGCAGCTGAGAGACCCCTCTCTGCTTTATCCTATCTTCCGTGCTGAGAACCGTTCCAGATTTGAGGAAATGCTTTCTCAGGACGAAAGAAACCATGCAGTAAGGGGTGACGCCTATACTGAAGAAAACTCCGTTACAGAGGAAAATCAGGGCGAAATCCGCACCGAAACAGCACAGCCGGAACGTCGTTATCTGGTTGCCGCTTATCATCACTTTGAAAACGGCTTCGATGATAAACTGGACTACTACACTCTGGAGGAAGCGGAAACAGCTGCCCAGGGCTATGTAGACGGAACTATGGAGGATGACGGGTTCAAGTATGACGGTGCTGCCGTTTACGATCAGCAGGAGCATAAGTGCATCCGTATCTATGGCGACTATCCTGATGAAAAGGCACACGCACAGGTCTATGGCATTGCCGAAGCGGTACAGCCGGAACACTTCATCGACCATTTCTATGTAGCAGAGGACATCCAGAAGCGTGGTGCGCTGGACATCAAGGAATACAGTTCCTTTGAAGATGCCCTGAGAGCCTATCACGAACTCCCTGACACACAGCGAAAAGCTCTGGGTGCGATGAATACCAGAAAGCCTTTACCGGGCAGTCTGGACTTTGTTCAGTGCGTGGATGGGAAAGATACCATCATTCAGGACTATACAAAGGTGGACGGCTGGCAGAATCCTGAGGTCATGGACATCATTGCTCAGATTGAGCAGTCCCTCGCAACCAGAGAAGTCCCTCCTGTTCCTGCGGTGAACTTCCACATCACGGATGACCACATCGGTGAAGGTGGACCGAAGCAGAAGTTCGCAAGAAATATGGAAGCCATCAAGACCCTGTTCCTGCTGGAGAGCGAGAACCGAAACGCTACTCCTGAAGAACAGGAAATTTTGTCGAACTATGTCGGCTGGGGCGGTCTGGCAGATGCCTTTGACCCTGATAAGGGAAATTGGGCGCAGGAGTACACCACTCTGAAAAATCTGCTGTCCGAGGATGAATATGCTGCGGCAAGAGCTTCGACGCTGAACGCCCACTATACCAGTCCCACGGTCATTCGCTCCATCTACGATGCGGTAGGACAGATGGGCTTTGAGACAGGCAACATTCTGGAACCCGCCATGGGTATCGGTAACTTCTTTGGTATGCTGCCCCCGGAGATGCAGAGCAGCCGCCTTTACGGTGTGGAACTGGATTCCATCACCGGAAGAATCGCTCAGAAGCTCTATCCCAACGCAGAAATCAAAGTCGCCGGTTTTGAAACGGCAGACCGCAGAGACTTCTACGATCTGGCTGTGGGTAATGTTCCTTTTGGGAACTACAAGGTATCGGATAAGCCCTACGACAAGCTGGGTTTCTCTATCCACAATTATTTCTTCGCCAAGGCTCTGGATCAGGTTCGCCCCGGCGGTGTGGTTGCTTTTGTGACAAGCCGATATACCATGGATTCCAAGAACTCGGATGCAAGACGGTATCTGGCACAGAGAGCAGAACTGCTTGGTGCAATTCGTCTGCCAAACGATGCTTTTAAGAAGAACGCAGGCACTGAAGTCGTGTCCGACATCATCTTCCTGCAAAAGCGTGACCATCCGATCGACATCGTTCCTGATTGGGTGCATCTGAACCGCACCGAAGAAGGACACACCATGAACAGCTACTTTGTCGATCACCCGGAAATGGTTCTGGGCGACACGGTTCTGGAAAGCACCCCTTACGGCAAGGATGATATTACCGTCCGTCCGATTCCGGGTGCGGAGCTGTCCGATCTTCTGAAAGAAGCGGTTTCCCACATTCAGGGAACCTATCAGGCCGTGGAGCTTCCTGAAGCTGATAAGGGCAAAGAAGCCGAAACCATCCCTGCAACACCCGATGTAAAGAACTTCTCTTATGCTGTGGTGGATGGTGAAGTGTATTTCCGTGAAAACTCCATCATGCGCCATCTTGACCTGAATGAGAAAGCAAAAGACCGTGTGATGGGCATGGTGGAACTTCGTGGTATCGTCAACGAACTGATTGAATATCAGCTTGAGGACTTCCCGGATGAAATGATTTCTCAGAAGCAGGCAGAATTGAATGAAGCCTATGACGCCTTTACCGCAAAACATGGTCTTATCAATAACCGTGCCAACGGTCAGGCTTTCTCTGACGATTCCTCCTATTACCTCCTGTGTTCTCTGGAAAACGTGGATGAGGACGGCAATCTGAAAAGCAAGGCGGATATGTTCACCAAGAGAACCATTAAGCCGGAACGCAGAGTGACGAGCGTAGATACTCCGTCCGAAGCTCTTGCAATTTCCATTGGTGAGCGTGGCAAGGTTGATCTGCCGTTCATGGCACAGCTGTTGGGTACTCCTGATGAATACGATGCCATCAAGACCGAACTGCGAGGGGTTATATTCAAAGACCCTATGGGTCCTAATGACCCCGAAGCAGGTTGGCAGACTGCTGATGAGTACCTTTCCGGTGATGTGAGAAGCAAGCTGCGTATCGCAGAAATGTCAGCAAAACATGATCCTTCCTTTAACATCAATGTGGAAGCTCTACAAAAGGCACAGCCGAAGGACTTGGATGCGTCAGAGATTGATGTCCGTCTGGGTGCAACTTGGATTGATGCCGACTATATCCAGCAGTTCATGGAGGAAACCTTTGAGACCCCATACTATCTGCGCCGTTCCATTGAGGTGAAATTCTCCGAAATGACCGCAGAGTGGCGTATCAATGGGAAAAGCTCTCCCAGCTACAATGATGTAGCGGCGTATGTGACCTACGGTACAGACCGTGCCAATGCTTATCGCATTCTGGAAGAAACGCTGAACCTGAAAGATATTCGTATCTATGACACCATCGAAGATCCGGACGGTAAGCAGAAGCGTGTCCTGAACAAAAAGGAAACCACCCTTGCCCAGCAGAAACAGCAGGCAATCAAGGATGCGTTTCAGGATTGGGTATGGAAAGACCCTCGCCGCCGTGAAGCTCTGGTCACAAAGTATAACGAACTCTTTAACTCCACCAGACCCCGTGAGTATGATGGCAGTCATATCCGTTTCGGCGGTATGAACCCTGATATTACCCTCTGTGAACATCAGAGAAACGCTATCGCTCATGTGCTTTACGGTGGAAACACCTTGCTCGCACACGAAGTTGGTGCGGGCAAAACTTTTGAAATGGCAGCATCGGCTATGGAAAGCAAGCGACTTGGCCTGAGCCAGAAATCTATGTTTGTCGTGCCGAACCATCTGACCTTACAGTGGGCAAATGAGTTCCTGCACCTCTATCCGAGTGCAAAACTGCTTGTTGCCACGAAGAAAGATTTTGAAACCGCAAATCGCAAGAAGTTCTGCGCCCGTATCGCAACCGGCGACTATGATGCTGTTATCATCGGTCATAGCCAGTTCGAGAAAATCCCTCTTTCTCCTGAAAGACAGGAACGACAGCTACGAGAGCAGATTGACGAGATCGAGGGCGCAATCGCAGAACTGAAATGGCAGCGTGGCGAAAACTTCACCATCAAACAGATGGAGAAAACCAGAAAATCTCTGGAAGCCAGACTGGATAAGCTCATTGCCGCTGATAAAAAGGATGATGTTATCACCTTTGAGCAGTTGGGCGTTGACCGACTGTTCGTGGATGAGAGCCATGCGTTCAAGAACCTGTTCCTCTACACCAAAATGAGGAATGTAGCAGGTCTGTCCACTTCTGAAGCTCAGAAATCTTCGGATATGTTTATGAAGTGCCGCTATATGGATGAGATCACCGGCGGTCGTGGCGTTATCTTCGCTACGGGTACTCCCGTCAGCAACTCCATGACCGAGCTTTACACGGTCATGCGTTATCTCCAGTACGGTACGCTCCAGAAGAAAAATCTAACCCATTTCGATTCCTGGGCATCCACTTTCGGTGAAACAACGACTGCCATTGAGCTTGCACCTGAAGGAACCGGCTACCGTGCCAGAACCCGATTTGCCAAGTTCTTCAACCTTCCTGAACTGATGAATATGTTCAAGGAAGTAGCAGACATCAAGACTTCTGACCAGTTGAATCTCCCTGTTCCTGAAGCAAAGTTTGAGACTGTTGTGGTTCAGCCTTCTGAACATCAGCAGGACATGGTAGCAGAGCTTTCGGAACGAGCTGCGGCAGTCCATGCCGGTATCGTAGACCCGTCCGAGGACAATATGCTGAAGATTACCAGCGATGGTCGAAAGTTGGGTCTGGATCAGAGACTGATGAACCCATTGCTCCCCGATGACCCGGACAGCAAACTGAATGCCTGTGTGGGAAATGTTCTCCGTATCTGGCAGGACGGTCAGGCCGACAAGCTGACTCAGCTTGTATTCTGTGACCTCTCAACTCCGAAGAATGACGGTACGTTCAATGTCTACGATGACATTAAGACGAAGCTGATTGCAAATGGTGTGCCTGTGGAAGAAATCGCATTTATCCATGATGCGGATACCGAAGCGAAGAAAAAAGACCTCTTTGCAAAGGTTCGTACCGGTCAGGTGCGAGTGCTTCTTGGCAGTACGCAGAAAATGGGTGCAGGAACTAACGTCCAGGATAAACTGGTAGCAGTTCACCACTTGGATGTGGGTTGGCGTCCGTCCGATATGACCCAGAGAAACGGTCGTATTATCCGTCAGGGCAACCAGAACAAAGAGGTTCAGGTGTATCAGTATGTGACTGAGGGAACCTTCGACGCATATCTGTATCAGACCTTGGAGAATAAGCAGAAGTTCATTTCCCAGATTATGACCTCTAAATCGCCGGTTCGCTCCTGTGACGATGTGGACGAGCAGGCTCTGTCCTATGCGGAGATTAAGGCGCTGTGTGCCGGTAATCCTCTCATCAAGGAAAAGATGGACTTGGACATTGATGTTGCCCGTCTGAAGGTGCTGAAAGCTGACCACCAGAGTCAGCAGTACCGTATGGAAGATAAGCTCCTGAAATACTTTCCGGCTGAGATTGAAAAGCAGACAGGCTATATCCATGGCTTTGAAGCTGATATTAAGACCGTAGAAGCTCACCCGCAGATCTCCGAGGGGTTCTGTGGTATGGACATCCGTGGCAAGCACTATGCGGAAAAAGCAGATGCCGGTGAGTGGATTCTGGCAGCGTGTAAGGAAGTAAAAGGCTCTGACCCCGTTCCTTTGGGCAGTTACCGTGGATTCCAGATGGAGCTTTCTTTCGACAGTTTCCGACATGAGTACGACATCACCCTGAAAGGCTCTATGAGCCACCGTGTAGCCCTTGGCACCGATGCGAGGGGTAACATTACCCGTCTGGATAATGCCCTTGCAGGCATCACAGAAAGGCTGGAAAGAGCCAATGAACAGCTGACCAATCTCTATAATCAGCAGGAAGCGACCAAAGGTGAACTTGGAAAACCGTTCCCTCAGGAAGCAGAGCTGATGGCGAAAAGTCAGCGACTGGCAGAGCTTGATGCGGCTCTGAATATGGAGGATACGGTGGAAAGCCGTGCCGAAAAGAAAAGCACAGAGCGTCCTTCCGTTCTGGCTGATCTGAAATCTAAGGCAGAGCATATCCCGCCTGCAAAACGCTCTGAAGCACACGAGGAGGTGTTGTAATGGCAAAGCGAGACCAGGATGTTCATTTCCTTGCTTCCAAAGAGGAAGTCGAGAGAATTCATCAGAAGATGGACGAGCTTGGTATCCGCAGTATGGGGGCATATCTGAGAAAAATGGCTCTGGACGGCTACTGTATCAATCTGGATTTGCAGGATGTGAAAGCACTGGTTTCGCTTCTGCGAATCTGTTCCAACAATCTGAACCAGTACGCAAAACGAGCCAATGAAACCGGCAGCATCTACGAAGCTGACATTAAGGACTTGCAGGAACGTCTGGAAACCATCTGGGCGGATATGAAAGAAGTCCTTGTCAGGTTAGCATCAATCCAGTAATCTCCGGCAATCTGGCGGGAAGTCGTAGCTTCGGCTGCGGCTTTATATACCCAGCGACATCATTGAGAGTTTTCGCAAGTGGATGTACAATATAATTAGAAAGAAAGGAGATGTTCCTATGAAGATGATTTTGAAGGTATTTGCACTCCCTGTGTTGTTGATTATGAAAAGCGTTTGCATCCTGGGCAATCTGCTTTCCAATATTTCCTCGCATGTTATCGGGCTGTTGCTCCTGATCCTCGTCGGCTGCGGTATCTATTGTGTCGTTCAGGCAATGTGGACTTCGCTGGCAATCCTCGCAGTCATGGGTCTGGCAGCATTCCTCGCCCTGTTTGGTATTGTGTTCCTGACTGTTCAGGCTGAGACCGCAAGTGAAAGTCTTGGACAGTTCCTGCGCTCTTAAAATTGAAAATAAGCGAAGAGAAGTCACCGATAGGTGGCTTTTTCTTTTGGAAAGGATGTGATGTGAATGGCAGCAACAAGACTGATTGCGCTCCATGTGAATAAGGGTAAAACGGTCGCTCAATGTCTGGCTGATCGAACAGACTACTCGCAGAACGCAGCGAAAACCAATGACGGCGAATTTATCAGTTCCTATGAGTGCGATCCTAAGACTGTCGATGAAGAATTCCTTCTTTCCAAAAGGCAGTATCAGCACACCACCGGCAGACAGCAAAAGAACAATATCATAGCCTATCAGATTCGCCAGTCCTTCAAGCCCGGAGAAGTCACACCGGAGGAAGCAAATCAGGTTGGCTATGAAACAGCGATGAGATGGACGAAAGGCAAACACGCTTTTATTGTTGCCACTCACATCGACAAAGCCCACATACACAACCATATCATCTATAACTCTACTTCCCTGGATGCCAGTCGTAAGTTCAAGAATTTTTTCCTTTCCGGTCTGGCTGTTCAAAGGCTCAGTGATATGGTTTGTTTGGAGCATGGGCTGTCCATCATCACACCGAAACCTTATAGGGAGCGTCAGAAAAGAACTGTGTACCCCAAGAAGCGTACCCAGCGTGACGATCTTTGTGAAGCCATTGATGCGGTACTGAAACAAAAGCCAAAGGGTTTTGAGGATTTCATTCAGGCTCTGGCTGATATGGGTTTTGAGTTCAAGGATGGAAAGCAGCCCGCGTTCAAAGGAAAAGACCAGAAACGATTTATCCGTCTGCGTTCCCTGGGTGATGGGTACAGTAAAGAGGAACTGCAAGCGGTTATCTCCGGTAAGAGCCTGCACAGATCCAGAGGTGGTTCTGCCAATGCTCCCACAAAGAACCAGTTCCAGATGCTTATTGATGTCCAGGCAAAAATGGCTGAAGGGAAAACGGTCGGTTATGAGAAGTGGGCAAAGAAGTTCAATCGAAAAGAAGCTGCCCGTACCGTCATTCTTCTGAAAGAAAAAGGTCTGGGCAACTACGATGATTTGACTGCTCATATTGAAAAACTTTCCGCCCGTTTCGACGAGCTTTCTGATTCCATTAAAGCCGCAGAGAAACGAATCGTTGAGGTTCAGGCATTACAGCAGCATATAAAAAATTACCGTGATACAAGGCAAATCTATGTAGAGTATCGCAAGTCTGGATACAGCAAAAAGTTCTTTGAGGAACACCGTCAGGAAATAACAATTCATAAAGCGGCAAAGCAAGCCTTTGATGAAGCGCAAATCACGAAGCTCCCCTCCAAGCAATCGCTATATGAGGAATTTCACCGTCTGACTGTCCAGAAGAAACAGGATTACGCAGAGTACCGCAAGATTAGAAAAGAAAAAGAGGAATTGCTGATCGCCAAGCAAACGGTTGAGACAATTCTAAGCATCGACAAAAAGAAAGAGCAGGAACAGGAGAAGAAATCTGTCCGCTGACAAAGAAAGCCACGGCTGTTGCTCTGAAAATGGAGTAGCAGTCGTGGCTCTTTTTTGTTATTCATCTATGGGTGTTGCGCTCTCAGCCATCTTAATGATTTCGGAGTCGGGCATTTTACTTGGTGTGTATTCCAGAACATAACTGACTTCGGGATCAACTGTCCAGCACAGAAAAGCGGTGTCATCTTTTTTATAGAGTGCGCCGTGCCAGTCCTGAATCATCATTTCTTCGCAACTGTCCATCATATCAACGGGGAAAAGTACATTCAGGGCATCGGTGTTCAGCCCGGTAACGGATGATGGATCACCGGCTTCACCGTATGTAGTTTTCAAAATTCTATAATAGATGTTATTGTCCTTGTCGGTTTCGTGACCGTAGGTAAGAGTAGCGACAAGCTCCGTTTTGGAGATCTGCTGAATATCTTCACCCAGGACTTCTTCTGCGGCTTGCTCAAAGCGTTCCAGAAATTCTTCCGGGTCCATTTCTTTCTCTTTCTGTGGAACTACGGCGGTGACAATTCCAACAGCAACGATAATAATGGCAAAGACAATAAGTAGGATTTTCTTTTTGTTCATGTTCATCCTTCTTTGAAAAAGAGTGTGAGGGTCAACGGGTTACATCTGGTAAATTGATTATATTGGCATTTGCTTTCTTTGCGTATTGAAAGGTTTGGTAGGCTCCGCCTGAGTTGTGTTCCACACAAAAAACTACCAAGTCCGAACGGTTAACCATAGTACGATTTCTGGTTTGATGAGCCGACTTGAAATGCCTTTCTGCAGATTCGGCGCAGATCTCAATCTCGTCATAATATTCATGGAATGATTGTTCGTTGTTTCGATATTCTGCTGTTGCGTAAGGCAGTACCAGAACAAGTGCGCTGTTATCATCACGGACGGCTCGTTTACATCTGCGGATAGTTGAAGCGACAAGCTGATCAAACTCTCCATCACGACCAACAAAGAATTCAACATATTCTTTGGTTAAGAGAAGTTCCTGAATTATCGTTTCCAAGCGTTGCTCAATTACAAATATATTATCAATTTGCCTGTGACCAAAGAAGCTGACAGCATACAGATTCATAAAATCATCTCCTTTGGGAATACTTCGTAGTGGCATTACCAACTACAACGTTATATTCATAATCATATCATTAAAACTCGAGTAAATAAAGCGAAAATTCATTTTTTCCCTACCAACGATACCTTCCAATTCATACTACAATAATTGGAGGAAGGAGGGACAGGAATGGCCAATACGCAGTATGACGATTTCATTCGCAACAGGATTACCGAACTGCGAATATCAAAGAATATTTCTGAACACAAGATGAGTTTGGATTTGGACAAAAGTGGCTCGTACATTCGTGGAATCACCAGCGGATCGGCCTTGCCATCTCTCAAGGAGTTGTTCAATATTATCTCGTATTTCAATATGACACCGGCAGAGTTTTTTGCTCCGATGGATGATGCCGACACGCCATATCGTGAGTTGTGCGAGAAACTGAGAACCATGAATGAGGAAGATCTGGAAAAGGTCAAGACTTTCGTTGGTTGGATTGAAAAGAAAAATTGAATATCAAAATTGAAAGTTTTTAACCTGGACGCTTATTGAAGTCCAGGTTTTTTTCTTTTCATCAGAAGCGTTCAGAATGAATGCGTAGCCGGTATCGCAGATACCGTTCAAAGGGGATTGGGGATGCTGCCCCAACAAGCAAATTTGCGAAGATTGTACCGGAGGGAAAATCGAGAAAATGAGTGAACCTGTACAGGTTTACACTGCTTGCCAATTTGTGAACTTCAAAAGTTTCTTAAAATAATTGTTTCCCTCTGTCCAAAATTAGTACCCTCAATCGTTATTATAGTTAAACCATAAATAAGGAGAGGGTTCCAATGCTTTGTTAATATGGGTTCATAGATATTCCACACCATATGAATGAAAGGAGAACACGTTATGAAAAAGATTATTTGCTTGATGCTCGCCGTAATTATGGCTTTCTCCATGAGCGTTTCTGCGTTTGCGGCAGAAATTGATGCAAACGATGAAGTGTCGCTGATTGACAATTCCATTGAAGAAATTGATGCATTACTCATTGCCAGTTCCATGTTGAATGCTCCTGACATTGCAAATGATATTCTTGTATCGGGCGCAACTGAGAATGATGTGCTTCCGCTTTACAATGCATTTGGTGAGATCGTTGCCTATTACGTGTCTTTCGAGCCGACAGGCTATGCTGTTGTAAACAACAACATCGAAAATCCATCCGTGATTGAGTTTGGTGAGGGTGTAAATCAGCTTATTGATGACATTTTGAAAGTTGAAAGCAACCCACATATTATTTACTAAGACTTCCCATACCCAAAATGGGATTTGTACCTTGAAAATTCAATATTTCAGCTAATAAAATAGCGATTTATGCCACTGCAACCTGTGTATGAAGCGCATCGCGCAG
>NZ_JBQHSG010000032.1:0-27132 GCF_052066375.1 Bariatricus sp. HCP28S3_A7 | reverse complement strand
CTGCCATAACCTATCCTCCATAATTGTAGTGAAATAGTCTAAATATCTATCGACTACAATTATAGGCAAAACTTGAGGATCAGGAAATCCGCAGGAATATTTGGCGCTTACATTACTCCGGCAGAATATAGTAAAAACCCAAAGAACATCAGCAGGGATAAATGGGAAAAAGAAATGTCAATGAAAGAAATTATCCTGCGTGACGCACAGATGTGTGCTTATGCCGCCGGAGATGTGGAGCATTTCAAATATCTGATGCGGAGTTTAGGCTATATATTTAAGCCTGGCGTGTGGATGGAGGTGCAGGCTCCAGGATACAGATATTATCATAGCCTTGCTAAAATGGATGAAATGTTTTCAGAAAATAAGATTAGATATTATGTGGATATGCCTTGGATGGTGCATCCACATTTTTATTCTAAGAATATGCAGTACTTGAAACACACAAATCTTTCAGAGTTTCAGAAGAAATACTATGCCAAGATGTACAGGCTTCGTATCGTAGAGCAGAACAGATTCAAAGTCAATGCAGTAAGGTACGCAGAGGATTTGAAAAGATTTCATCAGTTACAGGATGAGTATTTGATGCTGGTGGATAATAATATCAGAGACTTTTCTGATTTGCTGGATTATAGAAGTGAACAGGAAAAGAAAATGAAGGATATTGATGACAGGCAGCATGAGATTTATAGGCTTAGTTCTAGTAAAAAGTGTGCAATTAAGACGGAGGAACAGCATCGGGATTATCAGTTGTGGCATATGGATATGCAGAAAGAGTTGGATGTTCTGAAACAGCAGAAGAAAGATGCAAAAAAGCAGATTGGTCTGGTGGATATGGCGATAAAGGAAAATCTGTATACTGCGTATCACGATGTGTCAGAGATGGGAGAACTGGTTGAGGAGGAAGAGGTTGTGATACCTCAGATGGAAGAAATGGCAGTTCATAAAGGACACACAGATGAGGTTGATGTGATGAAAGTGGAAGGAGCGGATGTAGGCGTTTCTGTTGTAGATACAATACATCGGGAGAAAAAACAGGAAAAGGATGCTTCGGAAGATGTGTGTGTTGATGCCTTAGAGTATGTCGAAAAGGCGAGGGATGGTGAAACTACTATTGATGTGCCTGTACAGAAATATTGTGGAGCTGATTTGAAAGAATCATACGAAAATAATACAGAGGAAGCGCATAGCAGCAAATTAAAATCTACAGTGAGTATGGATAAATTGCCAGTAGAGACAATTACGGAAAGCAATTCATTTTATTCGTATCCAGATTATGCAGTCAGTTCTGACGAAGAGAAGATACGAATGGCAGTTATTGATGGAAATGATGACGTAATGGCAGTATATGAGAAACTGAATAGCTTCTTTAAGCAAATCGGACACAAAGCTGATTTTGATGAGTTATATGAGGAAGCGAAGAGGTTAGCAACTGTTGTTAGAAAGAACGTTGTGGCTGATAAGACAGATAAAATAGTAAGGGAGCTTACAGCATGTGGTCCATATAAGTACCTGAAAACATCAGTGAAAGCAGATGCTTTTAAGTTCGAGGTAAGTGATGCCAGTGGTAATTTGAAGATTTTTATGAGTGTGCTGGATAAATTGGGTGTGAAACTTGATGGGGAGCAACTGTATGAGGAATATCAGAAAATTTATGATGAGACAGTAAGCAGGAATGAGATGCATGAGATGGAACAGGAGAAGCAGTGGAGTAGGGCAAGATGTAGATAATTTGTCTTATTTTAAATTTCTCTCTTATCAATAAAATTACTAGAGATTGATAGAAATTTGTTGTGAGAATTGTGAATATATGCTAAAATGGTTTTGAAATAAAACCATTTTAGTATTTTTCAGAGGTAGAACATGAACGAAGTTTTAGGATTTATTAATGATAAAATGAAAGTGTTACTCATTTTAAGAGAACATCAAGTAGAGATTGAAGGGATTAAATTATGTCCTTTGAATCAACAAGAGATTGCTAATCATGTTCCATGTGGAAAGTTAAAAGCAAATCAACTCATAAATGAACTTATTGATGATGGGTATATTGAAATGATGCGTTCTAAAGGAAGATATATTATTACTGAGAAAGGATTTGAATTACTTAAGAAAATGTCATTAGAATCTTAGGTTTTTTTACGGAAATATTATGGAAAAGATTATATGGCCTACAACAAGTGTTTGGTTTGATGAGACTCTTGAATTATTTAAAAATATTAGTGCTGAAGATAATCCTGTTTCTATTGCTAAAAAGGTAAAGAATGGTGATATTTTTGGAGATATGAAGGAGACTACTGCCAAAAGAGTGTGGGGAACAATAAATGCCAGATATTTTGGCCAGGGCGGAGAGAAAGCTAGTGCGTTGAGATATATTTTTAATTCAAATATATCAAAGCAAGAGAAGCAAAATTATGCATTAGTGTTTTATATTGAATACGAGAATCTCTTTAGGATTTTTCTTGAAGAGTATATATTTAATAACTTTACAGAGCTATGCCAGAAAACCTTTACACAAATGGATCTGGATAAATTCCTTGAATATATCACAATTGAGAAAAAAGAACAACTACCTTTGAAACTTCAAGATGGTATTTCAGATTCAAGCATAAAAAAGGTTAGAAATATGCTTTATAAAAATATTGAAACTTTAGGTTGGGGTACAATAGAAAATAGCAAGTTAACGATTAGAAGACCTTCATTAACACCAGAATGGTTTACGTTTCTCTTATATTATTTCTTTGATGATAAAGTAATAACCAAGAATCAAATATATGATAGTGGTGTAATGAAGAGATTTTTATTGAATGAGTATGATATTGAATATCTTCTTACTGGCGCTAAAATGAAGCATTATATAGAAGTGAGCCAGCTTGGAGATATATGTAATATTACGAAGGAAAAGGAGGGTATTGTAGAATATGCTAAAACCTACAGATGAATTAATGGCGGAAATCACTAGGGTTATTAATACTCCGCCTTCAAGACCAATTAGATTGATATTCTTAGAAAATGAGATTTTTTATGAGATGGCACAAAATCAAGTTAAGGAATTATTTGTCCCTAAAGAAATTATTAATATGTCAGAATTTATGGAATGTGGAGCATGGAAAGAACGTGAAGATGAACTTATAAAGATTGAAGAAAAATATGGTCAGGAGCATAGAAGGTATACACAAGTCCTTTGTGAAATTATAGAAAAAGCTATTGTAGATGTGATTAAGAATAATAATGCAGAAAAGATTTTGATTATCCAAGATGAGACGTTATTTACATTAGGATTAGACCCAATACATTTTTTACTTGCATATATGTCGGAAAATCAGTTGATTGTAAACGAGTCGATTCCTTTGATTTGGCTGACAATAGGTACAAAGGAAGATTATTCGGTTAACGAGTATTGTTATTATAAAACAGAGACAACGAATGGTAGAGTTATAAAGATAGAGCAAAGCACGCTGAGCTCATGTGTTAAAGATTATAAGTTACCAGAATAAAGGTGGATATAAATTATGGCAAAAGTATATGAAACATTTGAACATGATATTAAGAGAAAATTCGATGATGTTATGACTGTTGAGGACAGTGATTCTATTAAGGCGATTGATATAGAGGAATATGTTCTTACACAGAATGTAGAAGAAATCTTGGGAAATTTTGTTGCATATTTCTTTGATGATGAGAAAGAATTTCCTGAATTGAGGATGAAGACTCAATTATTGCAAGATACATATCGAGATAAAATTGGACCTGGTGTATGGATTAGAGGTTTCTTTGGAGCGGGAAAGTCCCATTTGTTAAAGGTTATTTATACTATTTTTTCTAAAAAAGAAATTTCTTATATGGATGAGAATGGTGTGCAAAAAGAACTAAATGTTGTTGATAGTATTTGCTCCAAAATTAGAAGTTCAGAGATTACAGAACTGGTTAAGAATATTCATCCAGAAGATTATATGACCTTCATTTTTTCAGCAAATCATATTGCTAAGAGTGGTGATACAGTTGTTGATTGCTTGCCAAAAGAAATATCAAGACAATTAGGAATTGAATATGATGAAGATAAGACATACTCAGCAATGGATGTGGCAGAGTTTTTAAAGACAACCCTTAAATCTTCTGGCAAAAGAAGAATGCTAATTTTTATCGATGAGATCCTAGATCTCTTAGATAATGCTGACAAAGTAAGAAAATTTGAAGGACTAGTGGAACTATTGCCAGATAATATTTGGATGGTCGTTACATCACTTGAAGCAAAAACTAAGCTTTTAGATACAGTAAGTGCAGAACGGATGATTCATAGATTTGGTGAGGAACAAATTCTTAAACCTGAAGAAATGGTATGGATTGTAAAAAATAGATATTTAGCAAAAAATGATTTGGCTTCTGAAATTGAATCCAAGATAAGTATTGATAAGATGAAATACATTTTTGGAACAGCTCTCTATACTTCTACGGAAGATGGAGAGATTCAGATGCGAAATGTGATTGCTTCATATCCATTTTATCCATTTCAATTGGCTTATATGAAAGATATGCTTAAAAACGAAAGCAAGGGTTCTGCTCGTAATATGATGAAGACTGTTAAGTCTATTATGAAAAGACCAGAAGTTTATAATCAGGAAATAGGATATTTTGTTGGGACTGATTTAATCTATGAAGAATTGAAGTCCAAAAGAAGCATTGAGGATGAGTATAATGATTTAATTGTTTCATTAGAATCAGATCCGATTTTAGATGATAAACAGAATCCAATTCTTGATAAAACAGACTTATTAACAATATTGAAGGCAATTGTTCTTTTATCACAGGTAAAGGCAGAAGGTGTCAAAGATACAGTTATTCTTCCTTTTGTATATTCAGACAGAATTCCTAATAAGGATGTATTACTTAATTGGCTTGATATCCTTGTAAGGGATAATTATATCAATAATGAGGGAGGATTTTACACACCGATTACAAAGAAAGAGTCTGATGTGTGGTCTCGTATTAAAGGTATTACATCTATAACAGAAACAGCGATTAGAGAAAAGGCGTATGAGTATATCTATAATATTTATAATGCTTCTTTGAAAAACGGAAAGCATCTTATTGAGGGCAAAATTAATGATACGAAGAAGAGCATAGCTTTTGTATTAAAAAAATCAGATGAAAGTAATGAGTTCCCTAATGCTTATACCTGTATTCCATTTGAAAGTGATATAGAGACAAAAAAGAGTGAGGCTCTTGCAGCAAGTAATGACAGGGAGAAAATCTATATTATTCCAGAAAAGAAGTATGATGGGGATGCACTTGGAAAAGCAATTAAGTTTTATCTGCAGATGGATGAGGCTCTCGAGCGTGAGGGAGATTTTGGAATTGATGCAAAATTAAGAATCCAGATTGAAACTAAGAGGGATACGGCGATAGCTGGAAAAATTGAAGGCATAATCAGCGAATGTTTCAAAAACGCTATAATCTCATACAATGGGCAGGATAATAAGGATTTTGCAAAAGAACCATCTTTAAGACTTACATCCGAGTGTGAAAAGATGCTGAAAAAGAGATATTCTATGTTTTTTGGTAAGAACTTAAGAGAGTCAGTAGATAAGTTTATTGCAAAAGAAATTTTAAATAACTCAATTAAAATGACAAGCTCATATTTAAAAGATTTAGATCTTATTGATGCGAGTGGAAATGTCAATTCTGCAAATAGATATTATAGTGAGTTTCTTAAGGCATTTCCAGATAATGGATTTGATAGAGATGGGGCAACTGTAATTGATGATTTTTCAAAAGGAAAGTACGGATGGGAACTGGATACTATTAAGATTATGGTGGCACTAGCACTTAGAAATAGCGATATCAAGATTTCTCACGAGGGAAAAATATATGTTATCCCGGATGATGCTGCTGAATTGACAGGAAGTAAGGGGCCTCTTACTGCAAGAAAAAGAGATGTGTTTGATGCGTGTAAGCTTACCAGAATAAATATTTCTGATGAATCTATTAGGGATGCTATAAAACTTCTGAAGACCATAGATAGTAATATAGCAGTTAATCAAAAATTGAAGGATGTAGCAGAAAATATAAGAAGGCTTATGAGCAAGCTTAAGAGTGCTACTATAGATGCTTATTCGAGTATTGTGTCCCAGGAAGTAAAGGAAGAGGTCGCTTGTGTTTGTGACTTGGTTAATGACATTCTTGGAAGAAAGGATGCAGAAGATACAATTATTGGTTTCAATAGTCTTGTTGGTGATTCTAAGGTAATAGAAAAATTTAGAAGAGTTCTTTATATTGCTGACAATGCTTCTAATATTTCAATAGCTTATAGATTAGTCGCATTGATGGAAACGTGCAACAGTAAGGATAAAAATCAGGCTGTTGAAGTAGGAAAGAGATTTATTGCGGGTGAGAATAAGCAATTTGATACTCTGAAAAAACTCTATATTTTAGCATTTAATCAAGATTTTGACCATTATAAGAAGACTTATGATGGATATGTTACAGAAATCAAAAAAATGGAAGAGTGGGAAAAAATAAATGTGGAACAACGAAAGCAAGTAATAGATGCTCTTGATTATATAAATGTTTCAGGGGTAGTTATCTCTCCAGATATGATAAATGCTAGTGGGCTTGGCACTTTAGAAAAACTAAAAGATAAGCAGAATCGGCTTGAATCATCATATGCAAAGGCGGTAACTATGTTGCATACTTTCAATGATGAGAACAGTGTGGCAAAAGATGAGCAACCAGTTCCTATTCAGGAAGATACTCATGAAAATAAAACGAAAGAGGAACAAGAGCATCTTAAAAAGAAAGTATCAATTCGCGTAACAAAAGATATTAGTGATTACATGCCTAAGAATAAGGTGATAAATGTTGATGGCGAAGATGGAATCGTTGTTTTGGATTCTATTTTTAATGAAATTAAAGAACAGATAAAGAAAGATATAAGAGAAGGTAAGAAGATTACATTGCAATTATAGGAGGAGAATATGTCTAGGACAACATTAAAACCTATTGTTTCTAAACTGAGAGAGGCAATAATAAAGGGGGTTTCTGGGAAACTAGAAAAGTACGGATTCGACGAAGAAGGATGTCTTAAGATAGAAAAACCGCTCAGTGAATATGATGAGGATGTAAGAAAAAAGGTTATTGCATTATTTAAAGCAAAAAGTATTAATTGTAGTGAAAAGTATATTGAGTATGTCCATAATACTTCGCGTACATTTATGCATGTGTTGGTATGTTATAAGTTGATGGAAAAAAGAGGGATAATGTCTTCTCTCTTAGAAAATGTTATTCATACAACTATTTATAATGAAATTTTGCCTGACTTTAAAAATGTGAATTCCTTGGCATATGAAGAATTTTGTAATATCTATGAAGAAAGAATAAATGAGTTAGCCTTATTTGATAACGAAGAAGAAGATAGGGAATATTATCAGTTTCTTTGTTTATTAAATAGTTTAACAAAAGAGATGTCAAAAGAGGTTCCTATATTATTTAAAGATTTTGAATTTAGTTTAATATATCCAGATTACGAGGATATGAAGGTTATACTTCAATTGATTTCGGCGATTGATACACAAGAGTTTAATGAAGATGATTTCTTAGGATGGATATACCAGTATTGGGTGGACACAACTAAAGAAGAAGTTTTAAATGCTGAAGAAGAAAGAGATTTGGCATATGCAAATAGAATCTATTATGAAATCATAAAAGGGCTTAGTGACGAGCAATCTGAATATGGTGAGTTCTATACTCCTCGTTGTGTTGTAAAGAAGATAGTAGACGAATCTATAGATTATTATTTGAAAGATTCAAAAAAGGAATTAAAAGAAATAAAAGTGTTAGATCCGGCTTGTGGAGCTGGAAACTTTTTGGTGTATGCTTTTGGACATTTATTAGATTTATTTGAGATTCAATATCCGATGCAAAGTTTGCAGGATAGAATAACCAGTGTGCTTAGCAATAATATTTATGGTGCGGATGTTCAAAAAGAGCCACTTCAAATAACTGCAATTAATTTATGGATAAAAGCAAAAACTATTGCCAATGATGCTAAAATAAAAAATTTGAATTTAATAAATGTGAATATTCTAAGAGCAGATTCATTGTATCCATGGGAAACGGAAGAAGAATTTCACCAAATGTCGCTATTTGAAGAATATGAAGAACCTAAGTATACATATGAGAATATAGGAAAATTGATAGCACAAAATGAGATGGTGAATCATAATAATGCAGTGTCTTTCTTTAAAAGGAAGTTTGGAGTTGTTATTATGAATCCACCTTATTTAGGAATTAGAAAAATGAAGGCAGAAACTGCAGATTTCTTGAAAAAGTATTATCCGAAAAATTACTTTAATTTGTTTGAGGCTTTTATAGTAAGAGCTTATGAATTACTAGAAGCAAACGGAATATGTGGATTTGTGGGTACAGATACATTTATGACATTAGATAGCTATGAGAATTTGAGGACGCTTTTGTTAAATAAAACAAAGATAAATAGAATTGAGCAAATAGGAAATATATTTGATGGTCCTGCTGTTAATGCTGTAATTATGATATGGGAAAAAAATAAGGATAATAAGAGGCATAAAGTAACTTGTAAAAGTGAGACAAGTCAGTTTAAGTATGAAAGCAATATATTGCAGACACAGTTTAAGATTATTAAGGGGTTTCCAATTATACCAACTCTCACTGAGCATGTTGCAGATATATTTAGAAAGAGTAAAACTTTAGTGGAATATGCGGAAATAAAACAAGGGATGATTAGTGGAAATAATAAAAGATATTTAAGATACAGATGGGAAGTTCCAAAGGAAATGATTGGTAAGAGATTTTTTCCATATGCTAATGGTGGAGGATATTCCAAATATGCAAATGATATAATAGAGTACATCGATTATGAGGATAATGGGCGCATTTTAAAAGAGGATGCAAAGCAAAAATATGGAAGTGCATCTAGAACAATTAAGAATGTTAATTATTTTTTCAGACCAGGAATAACGTATAGTCCGATTGGAGGAAATACATTTAGTGCAAGAAAACTTCCGGCGAATTGCATTTTTTCAGATAAGGGACCATGCATTTTTTCATCACAGATAAATGAATTTTTTTTACTAGGATATGCTAATTCTAAAATATTCAATTATTTTATAAAACTGCTAAATCCAACAGTAGGATTTGCTATTGCAGATATTGAAAGAGTTCCGTTTAAAGTACCTAAAAAGTCTATGGAAGATAAAGTTATTAGTATTGTTAGCCGAATTTTAGAAGTAAAAGAGTTTGTTATCGGATTTGATAAAAAATCAGATTTCTTTCATGAGACAGAAATTCAATATGGTTTTAAAGAAGGAGCCTCTAATATTGAAGAAGCATATGAGATATACAAAAGTAAATATATTGATCTATGTAATGAAGTATATGAACTTCAGAAAGAATTAGATACATTGTTTTATGATTTTTATGAGATGTCTAATGGAGAGAGAGAATTAATTGATGAAAGTATTACGGGGAAAATAATTGATCCCGAGGAAATAGCTAGCATTGAACGGGCATGTATTAATTATCTCCGATATCTGACATTTTCAGAATTGGTTGATTTAGGAAGTAAATTATATACAACAGATGACGTGGTAAATATAGTACAGCGTAAAATAGAGAGTATTTTTGATAATGGATACCAGATTATAGAGGAGCTTGAAAAAATACTTGACAAGAAGCTGTATGGCATTATTTCAACAGGAGTAAAAATCGATAGTTCAACAGAAAAATTTGCTGGTTCTTCGACAAAGGATATTTTTGAGCCACTTATTATTGCTAAAAAAATAGCTGGTTCAGGAAAAAGTACGATTAATGTATATTGGGTTACACCTAATTTTTTGTTGGAATATGATAACAATAAAAAATATGCAATGCAGAATGAAATACGCAGATTAAATGATGAAGTATTTATTTCTAAGCTTCAAAAAAATAAGTCTTATATTCAAGAGGAGTCACTTTCACAAAGTGATAGAAAAAAAATAGAGAAGGATATTAGATTATATGAGGAATGTGTAAAAACGCTCGAAAATTGGAAAGTTGTTGACTAAGGAGGATGGTGGCAATGGATATTGCTTCTATTTTGAAAACTATCATAAAGAAAAATAGCACATTGTCACCAGTAATCTTGGTTGACGAGTATGGATTGTATGAGGAGTATATTTCAGGTTTTAATAATGTAATTTCATTGGATAGTCCCTCAAAGATTACATTGACCAAGACATTAGCTGATAAGAATCTCCAATGTATTTACATGAAGACGCCTGTTGAGTTAAGTGGAGTAATTGCCTCGGGTAGGGCAAATAAATTGGATATTACACCAGTGATGATTCTGAATGAAGTCGAGAGCCTTAAAGGAAAAATTAGAGGTACAATTCAACTTTCGGCAGGGCAAAAAATTCTTTTGTTAAAAAACTTTAATAATATATGTAACTCGTTATCATCTAAAGATTCTATTGATGATGTTTGTGTAAAAAGAGAGATATTGTTGCATATACAGGGAATGAGGGTTTCAGCTAGAGGTTTGTTACTTCAAATATTAAATGGAGAGATAACAAGGGAAAAACTTATTACCTTAGAGTTACTATCATTTGCATCTGATATTATTGAAAATGAACTTTCAATCTCAATGACACCATATGGAAGTTATGAGCATCTGCTTTCAAAGGTTATGGTTACATATTCTAAAAATAAATATAAAGAATATGGTGGTGCTTGTATGAATGATTATCTTGTAGATGCATCCGATATGGATATTTCAACAATGGCAAGATTCATTTTGGATAATGTAGGAGAGTTACGCAATCCAATAGATGAATTAGACGAATTATATAAGGATGTGGAACCAATTACTTTAACATATGCAATTCCAAGATTATTTATAAAGTTTCTTGGTAATCATATGGATAGTTTTATCCAGGTTGATGAAGAAAAGCTTTGGACGGAGGAAATGAAAAATGTAGGAGCATATGTTTCTGAACTGAGAATACTTGAAAATGCTATTTTTAATAATATCAACTACAAATGTGTTCAAAACAATATTGAGTTTCTTTTTGATGAGTACAAAAATAATTTCTCCAGAATGGATTCGGCATATAGGAGAGTAGAAGCATATTATGAAAAGTTGGCATTTCTTCCAGATTTTTATATGAATGATAGTTTACACAGTACTATGAATAATGTTAAACAACGGTATCATAATGTTATTTCAAAACTCAATGGACGTCTTTTTGAATACTATAATCAATACATAAATGATAGAAAAGTTGTTCTGAAACAGAGTGAGTTTATTGAATCAAGGAAATTTAAGAAAAGAACTCTTTTTATATTGGCAGATGGGTTTAGATATGAGATGGCACATGAACTAATCGAGAGATTTAGTGGATATGACATAGAAGATGTAGATGTAATAGGAGAACTTCCGTCTGAAACAGAAATAGGAATGAATAGTTATTTTATTATCGATGAGAAAGTGGAACTTTCAGATAGAAATGTTTTTTCATTAAAGAAAGATGGTAAAATTGAATTCCATATTTGCGATTGGAGAAAAGAAAACCTATCTAAGAAACTCGGTTGCAATGTAATAACATTTGAGGAATTCAAAAAGAATAAAAATTATGGGGATAGCGTGATTTGTTTTTTTGATGAAGCAGATGTAAATATGCATCATTTTAACAGTGCTTCTAAGATGTCAGAAGCTATAGATAATCTTGAGAAAATATTAAGATATGCGCTTGGGAGAGAGTATGATGTTGTGCTCTTATCTGACCATGGCTTTGTAGATATTGAGAAAAAAATCGATGTACAGGATAAAACTATTACAAGTGAAAAGAAAAAGAATAGATATCTGATACTAAATAAAAATGAAGATGCTAAAGAGATGTACTATGATGATTCAATTTCTAGTGCCGATTATTTAGAGATGGGGAATAAAAAACTTTGTTTCATTAATTCCACAAATTCTTTAAGAGAAACCGGTAAATACAATCACGGAGGTATTTCTTTTCAGGAGAATGTCATTACTTGTTTTGTAATTCATGGAGCTAAGCAAGAGATGACAGATGAACAGAAGGTATTCTTTGAAACGATAAAGGCCTATAATGAGATTACTGGAAAAATAAGAGGTGCAAGGGGATATGTATGCAATGTAATGAGCGGCACAGATCTTGTATTTAACGTAATGATAGATGTTGACGAATATCTGTTACATGTGCCTGTTCGACAATATGAACAAGGAACAGAGTTTTTGATTATGGTTTCGAATGGAGAAAATACTCAGAAAACTATTGTCAAAAAAGAAGGCGGACGTGTTATTGATAAGGATTTGGATATATTCTCGTAGAGGAAGGTGAAAGAATGGATTTACAGGAGAAAATTAAGAGTGTGTTTCCTCACCAAGTTGTAAGAAAAGGCATAAGTAATAACTTAAAAACAAGTATCAAATTGCCGGTATACGTTTTGGAATATCTTATTTCTCAATATGCTGATCAAGGTTTATCCGATGAAGAAGTCATTGAAAAAGTTAAGTCTGTACTGAATAAACACTATATTATGCCTGAAGATAAGAATAAGATTAAAGATGCTATTAAGACAGATGGAAGTATTGTAATTATAGACAAGCTTATGGTTGATGTAGACCTTAATAAGGATATGTATATCGGGACATTAAATACGGCTGGACTCAAGGATATTCTGGTAGATGAAGAATGGATTAGAAAATACAAGGGATTACTTGAGGGGGGTATGTGGGGATTAGTGCGACTTGAAAGAAATGAAGATAGCACAAAATTTCCAGTAATGATTGGGAAGTTTAGTCCTATGCAGGTATCCACCGATGAGATGGATGATTTTATTGCCAAGAGAGCAGAATTTACAAGAAATGAATGGTTAGATCTTCTTATTAATAGTATAGGATTGAATCCGGACAAATTTGATTTTAGACAGAAGTTGCTTATTTTGTTGAGAGTAATTCCTCATTGTGAGACCAATTATAATCTTATCGAATTGGGACCTCGTGAAACTGGTAAATCATATACATATAATGAACTTTCTCCATATAGTTTGCTTGTTGCAGGTGGAAAGGCTACGGTTCCTGTATTATTTTATAATCTTACTAAAAAAGAAGTTGGACTTGTTGGAACGTGGGATGTTGTAGCATTCGATGAGGTTGCAAATGTTAAGTTTGATGATCCTCAGGGACCAGCAATGTTACAAACATATATGGAGTCTGGGAATTTTGCTAGAAATAATATGAGAGTTGAGGGAAAAGCCTCAATGGTATTTGTTGGAAATATTGATAATCCACTTCAAATATGGGAGCAAGGTGGAAACCTATTTATGACACTTGCAGATGAGTTGCAGACCCCGGCAATCATTGATAGATTTCACTACTATTTGCCAGGTTGGGAAATGAAAAAAATGAAGACGGAGAATTACTCATCTGATTATGGATTTATATCTGATTACTTTTCTAAAATCTTGCATGATTTTAGAAAAAGAGGATATGCAGATATTATGGATCAGTATTTTATATTGGATAGTAGTCTAAGTGGTCGTGATACGAAAGCTATAAAGAAAACTATGTCAGGTCTACTTAAATTGTTGCATCCAGATTTGAATGTAACAAAGGAAGAAATTCAGGAGTATCTTGAATTTGCTATGGAAGGGAGAATGAGAGTAAAAGAGCAACTAAAGAGAAGAGGTGGACTTGAATTCTTTGGTGCAAATTTCAGATATGTCGATAAAGAGAGCCAGATGGCAAAGCAAGTATTTCTAAAAGAAATGGTTAATGGTGCAGGCAGTATGATTGCTCCATTGGATATAGGAGAAGTATACACTGTTATTACTAAAGAGGATAGAATGTTCCCTGTAAAAATAGAAACTAATGTTATAACAGGGGGAGGAACATATCAGATTACAGGTAGACCTAGTGCAGAAGCAAAAGAAACAATAAAGAATGTTTATAACTATGTTAAATCAAACTCAGGGAATATGGGGATAGCAAGCATTATAGAAGAAAATACATTTGCGACACAGTTGATTGATGAAAATGCTTCAGGAGGAAATACAGAGATTGGTTCGGCATTTTATTTGAGTATGATTTCTGTTTTCCTAAAGAAACCATTAAAGAGTAAAACAGTAATTCTTGGAAGTATGACTGTAAATGGAAACCTTGTCAAAACAACAAATCTTTATGAAAAATTAGAATATATTGTGGAGCAAGGTGCAAAGATAGTATATGTTCCTATTGCTAATCAGCCAGATACAATCACAATGCCAGGAGATATTTGGAGCAAGATATCAATTCTTTTCTATGGTAGTGCAGAAGATCTGATGAGGAAGGTTTTTGAATTGGAATAGGAAACATATGTAGGAAGTATTAACTACAAAAAGAAATACAGTAAGATTTAAATAATCTAATGACTTTTAGAGAATTTATACGAATGTATGTAATGTATTCGATACGTAAGCAGATACTGTATGTGTTAGTTTATTCACAAATGATGGAGAGGAGGTTCATTCATGATTTTATCGGATAATGAAACTAGAATTGACCGGCTTAATAATATGGCAATTGCTAAAACGATTGTATCAATTTTAAAAGAAAATACGGAATCTGTTTCAATTGGTGTACATGGAGATTGGGGAGCAGGGAAATCAAGCGTACTTGCTATGGTTGAAGATGAATTAAAGAAATTAAGCAATCCTGATCAAAATAATGTGAGTGATATTGATTCTGATTATAGTGTAATTCGGTTCAATAGTTGGCAATACCAAGGATTTGAGGATGCAAAAATAGCACTTATGAGAGCAATAGTGTGTCAGTTGGAAGATACAGCAAAAGTATACTTGGAGCATCATCCAATTGTTCATGGAATTGATGAAATCAAAGATATTGGTAAGAAATTATGGAAGAACCTTGATAAACTCAGTTTAGCTAAAAATGTTGGAAAAGTCGGAGTTTCAATTGCAACAGGAACAGCTCCTTTAGCTATAATGGAAGGCATTATAAGTACTATAAAAAATACCGTAGTAGATCAAGATAAAGTAGAAGAGTTGATAGGAACAATTGCAAATTTGATTGATACTTCTAAAGAAGAAACATCTGGCTATAGAGAGATGGAAGATTTTAGACAAAATTTCAAACAACTTTTTGAGAAAGCCCATATTCAAAAAATTGTTGTACTTATTGACGATTTGGATCGTTGTTTACCAAAGGTTGCAATTGAAACACTAGAGGCGGTACGAATATTCCTAACATTGGAAAATACAGCATTTATTATAGCTGCTGATGATGCAATGATTCGATATTCAGTTAAAGAATATTTTCCAAGAGTGCATGAAGAAAATAATGAAAAACAGGATACCATTACCAAATTGGATTATAACAATTTTGCTGATAAATATTTGGAAAAACTGATACAGGTGCCATTACATATTCCTAGAATCGGTATTGCAGAGGCTCAGCTTTATATAATGCTATTAATGATAGAATCCGAGCTGGGTGAATCAGAAGAGTTACAAGAATTAGGAGATGTAGTCATTAGTAAACTTCATAAACCATGGGCTTTAGAGCAACTTTCGACAGAAGAAATAAAAGCTGCTTTAAAGGATAAGTATAAAGATGCAATTGAAAATGTTAGGATTGCCAAGAGCATTGATAAAATATTAGCGGAACATACTGGTGGAAATCCAAGGAATATAAAAAGATTTATTAATATGCTTTTATTGAGAACTGAAATTGCAAGAAATAGAGGATTTGATCCTAATGAGCTAAAAATGGCAGTATTAGCCAAGATGATGCTAATAGAACAGTATAATAATGATTTTTACAAGGCTTTGGCAGATGAAATAGATGAAGAAGGTCATTGCAAGGCATTTCAAATCACTTCTGAACAAGAATTGGATGAAGCTAAAACAGAAGTTAATGAAGCTGATATGTCAAACAATACAAGTGAAGGAGATGAAAAGAAAACAAAGAGTAAAAAAGAAACAAAGACTGTAACAAAAACAGTTTGTGAAAAAGAATCTGATTCTATTATTGTGAGAAATGAACAATTCAAATTATTTCTGCAACAAGAAGATATAAAAGCATGGATGCAAATAGAACCATCTTTAGCAGGTATAGATCTTAGACCATATTATTTTGCTTGTACCGAAAGAATAGACTTTTTCTTTAGTAGTCCGGAAGAACGTTTACGAGAACTTGCTTCGGTTGTTCGGGCAGGCTCATTTAATACTCTAAATAAAAAAGAAGAAATAAGTGCACTTAATACTTCAGATGCAAAGCAATTATTAAAAATTGTATCTCAGGATGTTTTTGTAAGAGATTTATCAGAAAGTCAACCACCTAAGAGTATAGAAGGTATTAGATGTTTAGTAGAATATCATTCAGAACTTCAAGAAGATTTGGTAGATTTCTTATTAACATTGCCATTTGATAAATTGGGAATTTGGGCTGTTGGAGGCTGGGATTCTTGTATTCCAAAGACATCTAATGTTAGGGATAAATTGAGATTATTTTTTAAAAATGTGGAAGAGAGTACTACAAATCCGATTATAAAAAGCGCAGCAAAAGAATCGCAGAGGTGATAGTTTATGGGAACATCTACAAGGAATAAAGGACAATCTGGTCATACACCTTTAGTACCTTCATGGTTAGAGGAAGGTGGAGATGACGGAAGAGAAGGGCAAAATGCTGGTGAAATTAAGGCTATACCACCAGATGGAGATATAAATAGATTTACCGGCCCAAGAGGGACGTTTACTAAATACATATCAGGTGGTGGTCGTGACGGTAGTTCAATGAGAAAAAGCGTATCGCAATATGTGAGTCGTTCATTAGGAGGAAGTTCTAGGGCTACAACAAGATTAGGGTCTGCACGAAATAGTACTGCAAGATTATATAATGTATTAAATTCACTGTCTAGAAATGGTGGAATAAATGAAGTTGCGCACCAGTTATCTATTAACAATTTAGAAGGATTGTCAGCATCTAGCTTTTTTACTAAAATTGCCTCATTTGTTTGTCCAGATGGAGGACCTAACGATGAGGGAATGGCAAGAACAGCTTATTTTGATGCTATAGCTGAAAATCAAATGTTATATGAAAAAAAGATTGAAGAACTTACTGCTCAAGATTGTATGTCAATTTTGCAGAAATATATGAGTAAAGTAATTATGGAACATATTAAAAATGATATTGCTAATAAAATAATAATACTTCCAAATGATATTAATGAGATTTCACGTATAGAAGGTTCAGTGGAACAGTTGATTCAACAAAGTGTTGCTGATGCATGTGCAGAAGTACAACAAAATAATTTGCAGATGACAAATACAAAAGCAGAACAAATAACTGATTCCATATATAAGAAAACATATGAAATATTGGAAGGGCAAGGTGAATAAATATGTATAGGTATCATTTAGTTGCTTCGTTCAATAAAGAACAGCATGCATTTGAATATCAAATAATACCTGAGATAAGTACAATAAAAGTGCTACTTCCTATGCAGACATCGAATGGAAATTTTCGATATGGTCTTCAAACGATGATAAGCGAACTGCAAAGAGTAAATATTTATCCATCAGAGAGTGGATTTGATGCAATAATTATTGGACTGATGGTATATATTGCAGATATGAAAATATCAAGAAGAAAACAATCACAAGATTCATGGACAAGGGAAATAACGCTTTCTATACCAGTGTATGATAGTAAGTGGATGAATCATAGAAATACAATAGAACGAATGTTGAAATTTTTGACGGGTGATATATGGACATTGGAATTCAGTAAAAGAGAAGAAAGATTTGCAATAAGTGATAAAGAAGAAGAGCGTACAGATAAATATAGAGTTGCGTCATTATTTTCTGGTGGAATGGATAGTCTCATTGCAGCGATTAATTATATGGAACAAGGACAAGCAACTCTTTTAGTGAGTCATGCTGGAGAACCAAGAGTTAGAAAATGGCAGACAGATTTATTACAACTATTAGATGAAAATTATTCCAATGTTCCACATGATAATGCATATCTTTGGACAAGTTTGAGTGATATTGAATTGCCTGAAGCTGATGAAGATAAAAATCAGCGAAGCAGATCATTTTTGTTTATCTCAATTGCAATATTTGCAATGAGCGGAACAAAAGGGTGTAATCATCTGTATATGCCTGAAAATGGATTAATTGCATTGAATGTTCCTCTTGATAGTACGCGTATTGGTTCTCATAGTACGAGAACTACACACCCTTTTTATTTAAAATTATGGAATGAAATAAGTATGAGTGTTTTTGGTTTTTACATTTCAAATCCATACTGGAATAAAACAAAGGGAGAAATGGCAGCAGAGTGTTTAAATAAAGATAAATTAATGGATGCAATGGGAAAATCATATTCTTGTTCATCTGTAAATAATGCGAATATTCGTGGTGGACATTCACAACATTGTGGTCATTGTTTACCATGTATCATAAGAAGAGCAGCAATGTATCATGCTTTTGGAAAGAACGATCCTTCTGAGTATTTATATTCAGATATTGCGGCAATCGAGAGCAATCGCGATTTGGTTGGTGAACAATTACGTTCTTTTCAGTATGCAATTCAGAAATTAAAACAGAATCCAAATTCAAAGGAAATAATGATTTATAAAACTGGTCCACTTGATTCGGATGAGATGTATTTAAAGGAACTTTCAGAAATGTACTATCGAGGACTGATGGAGGTGGACCAATGGATTCAAGATAATAGGGAGAACTGATATGTTGATTGATACGCATTTTCATCTTGATTTGATGGATAATATGCAATTATTAATAAAACAGTCTAAAAATGTAAATGTTGGAATAATGGCTGTTGGAACAACACCGTTGGCTTATAAACAAGAACTACGATTTGTTAACGGTGCTAATGCAATTAAAGTTGGATTAGGGTTGCATCCTCAGTTGGTAAAACAAAGACATCAAGAAATTGATTTATTTTTAAATTTATTTAAAGAGGCAAAATTTATCGGAGAAGTTGGACTTGATTTCAATAAAGGGTATGAGGACTCAAAAGAGATGCAACTTATTTGTTTTCAAAAGATTGTTAGACAATGTGCTATAGAGGGGGAAAAAGTACTATCGATTCATAGTGTTAAATCTGCAAAAGCAACTATTGAAGTTTTACAAGAAACAGGAGCATTTAACAATTGTAAATGTATATTTCATTGGTTTACAGGAAGTGTATCAGAGAGAAAACTGGCCATAGATAATGGTGCATATTTTTCTATTAACCCTAAAATGCTAGAGACAAAAGCAGGGAAAGATGTAATACGTAATATTCCTGCGGATAGAATATTACTGGAGACAGATGCACCTTTTACAATGAAATGTAATTCTATGGAAAATTTATACAATGAGCTAAAAAGAATTGTTAGAGGGATTTGTTATATACGAAATGAGGATGTAATTTCACAAATAGAGGATAATTCCATGAGAATTTTTTAGAATAATGAGCTATATAAAATTAGTGAAATAATCAAAAGTAGATTCGATTTTGGCGTTTATGTTGAAGGTAGATAATAAAATGGAAAAGTACTGGCTACATGGTAATAATTTAAAGGTGAGGAAAAATCTTAAATATATATGAAGATAAATTGGAGGCGATAGAATGACAATTGAATTTATGAGAGACTTGCTTTCAAAAGATGAAAAAATAACAGTAGAATACAAAACCTGTCAGCATGGTGTTCAGGAAGATGTGTATGAAACGGTGTGTTCTTTCTCTAACAGATATGGCGGGTATATCATCATGGGTGTGGAAGATGACGGAACACCAATTGGAATTAACCGAAATATGGTTAAGGATATGAAGAGAAATTTTGTGAATCAACTCAATAATCCGGATAAGATGTCGCCAACCTTATATTTGTCGGTAGAGGAATTTGAATATGAAGATATGACACTTTTATGGGTATATGTACCTCCTACATCTACAGTAGAAAAATGTGCAAACAGGATTTATGACAGAACTGGTGCGGTTTATGATTAAAAGACTTCAACATGGACTTTGTAGTGAAAAGATTGACTTAGTCTCATACAGTCTCAAGTTAGTCTCATGAGATTTGATACTTGATGAGACTAAATAAAGTGGCAGAAATGCGATAAAATCAGTTTTTATGTAAGAATAAGAGGGATTATTAGTCTCAAGTCAGTTTCATTTGAAAATGAGACTGGGAAAATTATCATAGCCGAATATATATTGATGACAAAAGATATTGAAAAGGTAAATTCTTAAATAATTGTGTTTTGATTAAGGACAGAGAGGAGAATAGTATGAGTACAACTTATGAAATTTATAAATTTGCGAAACCAACCTTAAAAGAATTATCAATCGTAGATTACTATTCTGACTATGATGTTTTTAGTATTTTAGATGAAGATGGCGACAGCACAGGTGAGTTTATCAGTTTGTTCAGGATTGATGATAAATCTCTTAGCAATATTGTAGACAGCAGATTTGTCAGAAAGTTGGAACTACCGGAATTTGTTACAGATTATGATAGATTGTATGAACATATTGGATTTGATAAAGAGGCTATAAAGAAAAAACAGGTTCATATTGAATGTAGCGATGGATGGTATATGGATTTTACAGATGGTACTCAGACAAAAAGCGTAAGGATAGAAGAGTTGGACAAATTTAAAAATAAAGTCAATGTAAAATGTGTGGCTATCAAGATGAAATCTTTGTGGGATAGCGATGAGGTGTTTGTTTATCCTGATAAGAAAAGAGTGTTGAAATATATACCAGGAATTAATGAATATAGATATGTACCGATAACAAATGTGATACTCTCTAGGGCTGAAATTCCCTTTCTAATATTTGAAAGAAATAAAGGTAAGTGCTTTATTCAAAAGTGCTGATAATATGAAGGAGTGACATCGAATGATTGATATATATACAGAGAAAAAAGAGTCAAAAGATTGGATTCTTCAAAACGACCTGTATTTCAATTTGAATACAGGTAATGAAGAAATGTCCGAAAATGAAATAATGCTTATTCAGCAGGTGGATGAGGCAAAACTGACACCAGATAAGCGTATTGAAACAAAATATGGATTAGGTACAATTCGTAATTTGTCATCCGGATGCAAGACATTACTTAATATTGTAAAGCATCCTGATAAGGTGATAAGTGTAGAAGAATGTGGTCCTAATGTGCTTAAAATCATTTTTAAAATGGATAATATAAAGATTTATATGTCCAGACCAACGCTTTTTGATATTCCAGATAGTGTGCAAATCAGATTTAATGATTCTGATATAGTGACTGGCGGCAGGGGATATAGCACATGGTGGAGCAAGGAGTATGAAAGGAGAGAGACAGATGATTTATAAAAATATTACATTTAAAGCAGATCCGTTTTCATACAATCTAGAATTTGATGATAGAATAACGCTCGTTGGTGGAGACAGTGGTACCGGCAAAACAGTGCTCTATGAAATGTTGGAAGATATAAGATTAACAGATGAATACAAGGCTATAAAATTATTTAATTACAGATCAGATAATTTCTTTGAATCTATAAAACAATGCAGAGATAGTTTTATTGTGATTGATAATGCGGATTTTTTGATTAACGATGAGGTTAGACAATTCATTAATTTTGAATCATCAAATCAATATATGCTTTTCTTAAGAAATTGTGATGGACTCAATGTATCGGATAAGAGTTTTAAAGTGTTAAAGCTTGATAATAACAGGATAACACTGGAAGAGGAGTTGTGATATGAAATATTTATGGACAGAAGACACAGGCGCTGGACTTCACTTCTGGAAATTGATTAATCAAATTTTCTTCGATAATGAGCTTGCAATTGAAAGTAAAGGAAGTAATCAGGGAATCCTGGATGCACTGTCAGATCTAGAGATTAAAAAGGGAGACGAGTATTATATTGCATTTGATTATGCGGTAGACAATCAGGATATTCGTAACAAATATCGTTTGCTGAAATCAATAGCAGAAAAATCAGAAGGGAAGGTTGTAATTCTCGATATGATTTGTTTTGAATACTTGATTCTTGCCTTTGACAAGCTGGTGCCATGGACGGGAACTGGCAAGGCAGATAAAATCAAGATTCGTGAGGACATTCTATCAGCTATTGAGGACCATAGAATCAATTTTTCAAAGATTGATGACGAGAAGACCTTACAGTACTTAGCAGGATTTAAGAGATATTCTACAGAGCGAGTGATGAAATCATTGATAGGTGAACTTACAGAAAATGAAAAGTGGTCTGTCAAAGGTTCGCTTATGGGCGAGTGCTGGTACAAGGATTGTTGCATATCTGAGCATTCGGATAATCTAAGGTGTGGTGAGCCGGAGGTTGAAGATGGAAGTGAGAAGATGAGAATGTTGATACAGTCGGAAAGTGTGCAGAAAGTATTGAATCAAATCTAATGTTTTGGTAAATTACGCAAAAGCGATACTATTGTGTAGTACCACAAAATTTCCGGTTGCCAAAATATCTATTTCGTATTATTATTTTTATGGGTGAACTTGCAAACCAACAGATGATTATTCTTTGAATGGTCAAATGACCTGCAAGCCACCGGAACTACATACAATAATGACAAAAAATAGCTGGTACTGGATTGGTACTAAAAGTGTGTGAAACGAAAAATAATGTGTGGAAAAACCATTGTTTTCAAAATTATACAGTATAGAAAACAAACTAAAACGAATCAAAATCACATCAAACTTTGCGAGTTTGAATAATAAACACAGCTTCAGAAACAGCGAAAATAAGCCGTTTCTGAAGCTTTTTTCTTTTCATTGATACCTATATGATACCTGTTTGGGCAGTACCGGAGATATTCCGGAATACTGTAAAAGGTATTAAAGGTATTTCAATTTTTCTTTTTATTTCAGAGTTTCATTATTTTCCATTTTATTTACCGGTACAAATTGTACTACCAAGTGGTCGTATTGCGACCACGACAACAAGTGTCAGCAGACTTAAAATATATATGTAAATAGCCATCCAAAGAAAAAATAGCATTCTCGTTGGCTTCATAATTAAAAACCCGTAAGATATTACGACTTTTTTTGAATATTCCGGCGTTTGTGTCCGTGCTGTCCGGTCAGAAGGAAACCACAGAATCAATGATTGACTGGTGAAATCCTATCAGATATTGCGGCATTGTAAAGCCTGCTACAGCACCGCAAAGCGGCTCTGGGCTTGACAATACCGCACTACCTGATAAGTGGTAAACAAGCCAATCAAAGAGTTTCCCTCCTCCGGAATGTCGGTTTCCAAAATTCCGGAATCAAGGTTTCCGGTGACGAGAATATTCATTTTTTATCTGAATTCGGAATATCTCTCGGTGTTTATTGCGGGTGTAATGGTTTACCATTGTATGTGAAAGCAGTGATACTCCTCTGAGGAGTATATTACTCCTGCGAGGGGATAAAAAACTGATACAGATAATGGCAGAATGGATATGTGCTTAGGTGCAGTTATCATGTCAGTATTCGGAATCTACTTTGATGGGGAATCTTCCACAATGGCGGGATACAACGCAATCTGTGCAGATGATAGCATTTATATGAATTAAACAGCATTTAGGTTTAGAATTTTCAAATTTATTCGTACGGAAGTGTATTTTGTTACCAACAATAGTGAGGGATGAGGAACAATGAAAAATAGTCTTATAAAGGCTACTTATTGATAAAAGTTAGTCCTCTAAGGGTGAGCATGGAAATTTATTAGATGCTACAATCAGTTATAGCAGATGTGGAAATAAAAAGACGACTTACAAAGTCTACTTTTTGAATAAAGTCCGACCTACAAGATCGCACATGGAATTTCCAAATGAGTTACCATATTTATTATAAGCAGTATGAAATACATACCGGTACAGCCGGGGAGAGGAGGTGATAGCACTATGGAGAAGAAGATTTTTTATGATGTTTATGAAGTCATGGCAATGCTTACGATATCCAAATCCCACGCCTACAAGATTATTCGTGAATTAAATCGTGACCTTAGGGAACAGGGATATATGACAATTACCGGAAAGGTAAGCTGTAAGTATTTTGACGAGAAGTTCTACGGATTGCAGACCGCTTAGGAAGGAGTGTGAGGCAGATGGCTGCATACAAGGATGATGAGAGGGGAACATGGTATGTTTCCTTTCATTACAACGATTGGACAGGTAAAAACAGGAGAAAGCTGAAGCGTGGTTTCAAAACCCGTAAGGAGGCACTGGAGTGGGAGCAGAAGTTCCGACTCCAGCAGGCGACAAGCCTGGATATGGATTTTGGCTCATTTTACAGAATTTATGAGGAGGACTTGAAACCTAAGCTGAAGCTCAACACATGGAGAACAAAGGAGGTCATATTTAAAAACAGGATACTGCCGTATTTTAAGGATAAGAAGATGAATGAAATCAGTCCGGCAGATATTATCAAATGGCAGAATGCCATTATGAAACTTAAGACACCGGATGGAGAAGCATTTAAACCGACTTATCTGAAGACATTGCAATCGGAACTTTCTGCCCTGTTTAATCATGCCGTCAGATTTTATAATCTGTCAGATAATCCGGTGAAAAAGGCAGGAACGATTGGAAAGGGCAAGGCAGATGAGGTTGAGTTCTGGACGGAAGAAGAATATCTGAAATTTATAGAACAGGTAAAAGACAAATCCGTTTCCTATTATGCATTTCAGATTCTTTATTGGTGCGGACTCAGGACAGGAGAGCTGTTGGCACTGACTGCTGCTGATATTGATGAGAAGGTGCTTCATATAACAAAGTCCTATCAGAGAATTGATGGTGAGGATGTAATTACTGATCCTAAAACACCGAAAAGCAGGAGGGATGTTGTAATGCCTGATTTTCTGGCAGATGAGCTGAAGGAGTATCTGCAAAGTCTTTATGGATTTACGAGGGATAACAGAATATTTCTTATCACCAAGTCCTATCTTCACAAAGAAATGACAAGAGGTGCAAAGAAAGCAGGAGTAAAACGCATTTCCATTCACGGACTCAGGCATTCGCATATTTCCTATCTGATTAACAGAGGTTTTTCTGCGGTGGCTATCGGGAACAGAGTTGGACATGAGAGCCAGAGCATTACTTTTCGGTATGCACATATGTTTCCAACGGAGCAGCAGGAGATGGCGGCAGTACTTAATCAGGAGTTTTGTGAAAGGACAGGCATTGCAGTGAAGGGAGGAGATGAGAATGAGTAATAAGCACAAATATCCGACAATCAGTTTTCGTATATCTGACAGCAGCAGAAGGGAGATTGAAGCCAGAATAAAGGCAAGCGGTATGCTGAAAAAGGATTATTTTGTCCGTTCCTGTATTTATAACAGGATATGTGTTGTGGGTAAAAAGGAAACGGTGTATCAGCTTGTGGATTGCGTGAGACAGATGCAGGAAGATATGCACCTTTTGTCAGAGGAAATTCTTATGGAAGGACAGATAAAAAGAAAAGCATCTCCGATTGACGGCAGGGAATACGAAGAACTGGAAGAATTGCAGGCAGATTATATTGCCATGCTGGGTGCAATCATTGATATTCTTGACGGGGCAAGGTATCTGTGGGAACAGAGGGATACAAATACAAAACAGCCCGATGCATAGGCAGGGGCTGTAATGACATTAACAAAAGCGGAGCCTTTGCTATATGTACTTCGCAACTACAGTATAACAAAAGGTTCCGTAAATTAACAGTATTATTTACGGAGGTTTCAGATGGAAGAAGAGATTAAGCTAAAGATGATTCGGTTGTCACAGGTGGAAGCACAGCAGGTGAAGTGGCTGTGGTATCCGTTTATACCATATGGCAAGCTGACAATTATACAGGGCGATCCGGGAGACGGAAAATCCACATTTATATTAAATATTGCCGCAGTGCTTTCTAAAGGCGAGGGCTTTGATGATGCCATGGAGTCCGGTAAACCTGCAAATGTTATCTATCAGACGGCAGAGGACGGACTGGTAGATACGGTAAAACCAAGACTGGAGTCGGCAGGAGCAGATTGCAGCAGAATATCCATTATTGATGAGAGTGAAAAATCCGTATCCATGACGGATGACAGACTGGAGCAGGCAATAGTAAAAGAAAATGCAAAGCTTCTGATATTAGACCCGATTCAGGCATATCTTGGCGGCAGTACGGATATGAACAGGGCAAATGAAGCAAGAGACATTACGAAGAAGCTTGGAAGTATTGCAGAGAGGACAGGCTGTGCCATTGTTCTTATCGGTCATATGAATAAGGGCTCCGGTGCAAAGGCTGCTTACAGGGGAATGGGTTCCATTGACTTCTTTGCAGTGGCAAGAAGCGTACTTCTTGTAGGAAGAATCGAGGGACAGCCGGATATGCGGGCGGTTGTTCAGATTAAGAACAATCTGTCGGCATTCGGGCATCCAAAAGCATTTGAGCTGACAGAAGACGGATTCAGGTGGATTGGAGATTATGATATAACGGCGGATGAGGTATTAGGCGGAATTGCCCCGAAGTCAAATAAGCTCGATGCGGCAAGAAAGTTTCTTAAAGAGCTTGCAGGTTCCAAAGTGATGATACAGAGTAATGAAATACTTGAAATGGCGGCACAGGAGGGAATATCAAAGAGAACCCTTGAAACTGCCAAAAAAGAACTTGGTATTAAGGCGAAGCGTGTTGCCGGGAACTGGTATTGGGATTTACACAGGGATGAGTAAAAGTAACATCGCAACATTGCAAAGTGTCAGGATTTGCAGTCTTAGATTGCAAGGTTGCAAAATCTAAAGACCTTGCGGTGTTGCGGTCTTAAACAGAAAGGATGATTTTTATGACAATATTTGAAAAAATTGGAATTGAATATGAAGAAAGAGACGGATTATTATATCCTGCTTTATCCGTAACAGATGAGGTTATTGTGTTGGACAGCGAATTGAGGGAGACGCAAACGACAAATTATTTTTCCGTCCTTTAAAGAATCGACCGCGCAGCCTGGGAGCTAATGGCAGATTGACAGCGATAATACGGCACATTATTGGAGAGTATTGAAAGATCACGGAGCCCCATAGAGCTCCGTGATCTCAGTGTTATTAATCTGTGTAT
>NZ_JBQHSG010000031.1:0-28030 GCF_052066375.1 Bariatricus sp. HCP28S3_A7 | reverse complement strand
AGAACCGCGGGGCACGCGGGGATAGCTTATTGATACTTAGCCCTATCGGGTTATTGAGTAAGAAGCCCCTACTTCAAAGCTTTAGGGCTTAAGTAGTGGGAGCATGTCACATTGCTATGCACTCGGCAGAAAAAGAATACAAAAATCAGAAGCTGTTTTGTAAAAAATGGTCAAAAATACTGGTCAGTATATATAAAGTTTGTTACAATAGTAACAGAATGTGAGGCAAGGTGATGTAAATGACCGTTAAGAAGAAAGATCCGCTGAAGAAAAGCTTTGGATATGCATTTGAGGGAATCATGACTTGCATAAAGAAAGAGCGGAATATGAAAATCCACTGTGTTTTTACGGCGCTGGTAGTTCTGGCCGGAATCATTCTGGGAATTTCGGCGACAGAGTGGTGTATCTGCCTGACGCTGTTTGGCCTTGTGATGGCACTGGAACTGGTCAATACTTCGGTGGAAGCAGTGGTTGATCTGGTTACGGAAGAAAGAAAGCCACTGGCAAAGATTGCGAAGGATACGGCGGCGGGCGCTGTTCTGATTGCGGCGATCATGGCTGCGATTGCAGGAGGGATTATTTTTGTGCCGAAGGGACTTGCGTTTCTTGGCATCATTTAACATAGCCGGTGAGGACGGCGGGAAAGGAGAAAAAAGATGGGAAAATTAGGAGAAGGATTAAAGAAGGTTATGCTTGCAGGAGTAGGCGGAGCAGCGATCACTGCTGAGAAATCTGTTGAGATTCTGGATGAGCTGGCTAAAAAGGGCGAGGAAACCGTAGAGCGCGGCAAAGTGATGAATCAGGAGCTTAAGTATAATCTTAAGAAGACGGTGAAGGAAAATATGAATGTTTCGGTGAAGGCTTCGACACCGGAGGAGCTGGATGAGCTTCTTGAAAAGATGACACCGGAGCAGTTGGCACAGCTGAAGGAACGGATCCAGATTATGGAAGGAGACGAGAAGGAAGAAGCGTGTCAGGAGGAAGCATGTGAGTGCGAAAAAGATACTCCGGAAGAGCCGCAGGAGACGAAAGAAGAGTGCGGAGAACTGAATGAATAGCGAAAGCCGGAATTCGGAGTCAGGCGGATACGGCTCCAGATTAAAAGAGATGACGGCGGTTCTGAAAAAACATGGAATCACCAGAGGAGTTACACCGGAGAAACTGCGGCTGATTCTGGAAGACCTGGGACCGACTTACATCAAACTGGGACAGATTATGTCACTGCATTCGGACATTCTTCCGAAAAAGTATTGTGAGGAACTGATCCATTTACACTCGGAAGTGACAGCGATGCCTTTTGAACAGGTGAAAGAGGTCATTGAAGAAGCTTATGGCTTCGGATGGGACGAAGTATTTGCGGACATAGAAGAGGAGCCGCTTGGTTCGGCTTCCATTGCGCAGGTACACAGGGCGGTTTTAAAAAGCGGAGAGCAGGTGGTCGTGAAGGTCCAGCGTAAGGGAATCTACGAGATCATGGCAAGAGATATCGGCCTTCTGCACAAAGCAGTGAAGCTGGTGCCGTCGGCAACGTTGAAAGATATGGTGGATCTGGATATGGTGTTGGACGAGCTGTGGATGGTCGCGCAGGAAGAGATGAATTTCCTTGCGGAGGCGGCCAATATGGAGGAGTTCGCGAAAAAGAATCAGGAAATTGTATTCGTGGAGACGCCACGGCTCTATCGTGAGTACACGACGTCGCATGTTCTGGTAATGGAATATATTGATGGATTTGCCGTTGATGATAAGAAAAACCTGCTTGAAAATGGGTATGATCTGAATGAAATTGGGACGAAACTGGTGGATCATTACATCAAACAGGTCATGGAAGACGGATATTTTCATGCCGACCCGCATCCGGGCAACGTTCGGATCCGAAAGGGCAAGATCGTCTGGATCGATATGGGCATGATGGGACGACTCACGGAAAGGGACCGGGAACTGATCGGAAACGCAATTCAGGGCGTTGCTTTCAACGATATCGGAATGATCCAGGAAGCCGTGCTGGCACTCGGTGATTTTCGGGGAAAACCGGATCAGAGCCGGCTTTATGACGATATTACGAATCTGATGGCGAAGTACGGAACGGCTGAGATGGGCGAAATCGATGTGGCAGAATTGATGCAGGAGTTGATGGAGGTCATGAAGGAGAATCGGATTTCCATGCCTCATGGACTTACAATGCTTGCGAGAGGACTTACCAATATGGAAGGAGTCCTGGCAGAGATCTGCCCGGAGCTCAATATGGTAGAAATTGCGGCGGCGCGTATCAAGGGCAGTTTCTTCGAGAGCGACAGGTGGAAAAAAGAGTTAAAATCAGATGGAAAGCGACTGTATCGCTCACTGAATAAAGCATTTGATATTCCATCTCTGTTGGCGGATATCCTGCAGGGGCATATGAAGGGGCAGACCAAAGTCAATCTGGAACTCCATGTGTCGAAAGATCTGGCATGGCTGCTTCGGAGACTGATCAGAAATATTGTTATGGGACTTTGGGTGATGGCACTTTTGATCAGTTCCAGTATTATCTGTACGACGGATATGCGGCCGAAATTGTGGGGGATCCCGGCAGTCGGAGTTCTGGGATATCTGCTGGCATTTGTAATTGTGATGTATATATTTATTAAGCATTTTATTTCGAAGTGACCGGGTGACAAGTTCATAGTCAAGTAGCAGAAGAGGACGTGGCCATAGTCACAACCAAAAAGCGGAGCTCAGGATTGAGTTCCTTTTTTTGGTTGAGTAACTATGGCCACGTCCTCTCGGTTACCCTCCTCAAAAATGACCATTTTTCAATTTTTTATAAAATATTAATTGACTATTGGTCATTTTGTGCTATATTATATGTTGCATTTGAAAAAAGAGGAGATGAATTCAATGATTAAGGTGGGCAAATGGATTGCAAAGCATCGGGTTTTGATGCTTTTGATCGGTTTTCTGCTGGTTATCCCGTCGGTGATCGGGATAGCGAACACAAGAGTAAATTATGATCTGTTAAGTTACCTTCCGGAGCATTTGGAGACGGTGAAAGGCCAGGACATTATGGTGGATGAATACGGCATGGGTGCATTCTCCATGGTCGTGGTTGAGAATATGAAGATGAAGGATATACAGGCACTGGAAGATAAGTTCAGTGAAGTGCCGCATGTCAAAGATGTGCTCTGGTACGATGATGTGGCGGATATCAGTCTTCCTGTGGAAATGATTCCGAAGGATCTGCGAGAAGCCTTTTTTAAAGGGAATGCAACGATGATGCTGGTGCTTTTTGACGATACGACATCATCGGACAATTCAATGGAAGCGGTAGAGGAAATGCGTAAGATCGCAGATGAGCAATGCTTCATCAGTGGGATGACAGGTGTCGTCGCGGATATTAAAAATCTTGCACTGAAAGAACTTCCAATCTATGTGGTGATTGCAGCGCTCTTAAGCCTTCTGGTTCTGGAGCTGACGTCCGGATCTTTCGTGGTTCCGGTTCTATTTCTGATCAGTATCGGGCTCGCGATTCTCTACAATCTGGGAAGTAATATTTTCCTGGGAGAGACTTCTTATATTACGAAGGCGCTGACGGCTGTGCTGCAGCTTGGAGTTACGATGGACTATTCAATCTTCCTTCTGAATAGTTATGAAGAGAATAAGAGACGTTTCCCGGGAGAGAAAGAACGGGCCATGGGTCATGCGATCGCCAATACGTTCAAATCCGTAGCAGGAAGTTCGGTAACAACGATTGCCGGATTTATCGCTCTTTGCGTCATGACATTTGCACTCGGAAGAGATCTTGGAATCGTTATGGCGAAGGGCGTTCTGATTGGAGTGATCTGTTGTGTTACGATCCTTCCGTCGCTGGTTTTGGTATTTGATAAAGCGATCGAGAAGACACAGCACCGGCATTTGCTGAACAATATGGATCGGCCTTCCACATTTATCACAAAACATTATAAGGCGTGGATCCTCATTTTCCTGGTTCTTTTGTTCCCGGCAATTTACGGAAACAATCATACGGAGATTTATTATAATATTGCAGAGTCCCTTCCGGACACGCTGGACAGTAATGTTGCAAATGCAACGCTGAAAGAGGATTTTGACATGAGCAACATTCACATGGTGCTGATGGATAAGAATATGGACAGTTTGGATAAACAGAAGATGTTTGATCAGATCGATCAGGTGGAAGGGGTGAAATGGACGATCAGTAAGAATTCATTGATCGGGCCGTCTGTGCCGGATTCTATGATACCGAGTGATATTAAGAGTATGCTGCAGAGCGACGACTATGAGATCGCTTTTATCTGTTCTGAGTATGAGTCGGCGACGGATCAGGTAAATGAACAGATCGCGCAGATCGATCAAATTGTGAAATTGTATGATACAACCGGAATGGTTATCGGAGAGGCACCGCTTATGAAGGACCTTCAGGATGTCACCGATACCGATCTGATTCGGGTAAATGCGCTCTCGATCATTGCGATATTTATCATCATCATGATCGTGTTCAAATCCATTTCCCTTCCAATCATTCTGGTGGCCGTTATCGAATTTGCCATCATGGTAAATATGGCAATCCCGTATTATCAGGGAACGAGCCTCCCATTTGTGGCGAGTATCGTGATCGGTGCTATTCAGCTGGGTGCGACTGTGGATTATGCAATCCTGATGACGACCCGTTACCAGAAAGAGCGGCAGCGTGGCAAGGATAAAATGGAGGCAATCAGCATTGCACACAAAATCAGTATGCCGTCTATTATCAGCAGCGGACTGAGTTTCTTTGCGGCAACGTTCGGAGTGGCATGCTACTCTCAGGTAGAAATGATCGGTTCCATCTGTACGCTGCTCGCGCGGGGGGCCATTATCAGTATGATCGTAGTCATTCTGGTACTTCCGGCCATGTTTATGATATTTGACAAAGTAATATGCAAGACTTCCATCGGATTTCTTGGTAAAAATAAAGCAGAAAGGGCGTAGAAATCATGAATAGAAACAGTAAAATCAAACGGAAACTTACAGCTTCTCTCGCAGTGGGAATGTCGGTGATGATGAGTGCAGTTCCGGTTCTTGCGGCAGATCAGGAAGTAGTATATAAAGATGAGACAGTGTATGTAAATACGGATGCATTGGGGAATACGGATGCGATTACGGTATCCAACTGGCTGAAAAATTCCGGAAGCATTTCCGGAAATCTGACCGATCAAAGTACCCTGCAGAATATCAAAAACATTAAAGGAGAAGAGACGTTTCAGGAGGGAAATGGTAAGCTGGTATGGAATACGGACGGAAAAGATATTTACTATCAGGGAACGACCGATCAGGAGCTTCCGGTTTCTGTAAAGCTTACGTATTATCTGGACGGAAAAGAAATAAAGCCCGATGAGCTGAAGGGAAAGAGCGGACATCTGACGATTCAGGTGGATTATGAGAATCGTGAGAAAAAAACGGTGGATGTGGATGGAACGAAAGAAGAGGTCTATACACCGTTTGTTATGATGACAGGAATGATCCTTTCAAATGATACGTTTAACAACGTCACGATCGATAACGGGAAAATTATTTCCGATGGAAACAGGAGCATTGTTCTGGGGTTTGGAATGCCTGGCTTAAGGGAGAGTCTGGATCTGGATGAGAAGAAGGATGCAGGGGCGCAGCTTACCATACCGGAAAGCCTGAAGATTGAAGCAGATGTTACTGATTTTTCGATGTCTGCTACATTTACCATAGCTCTTTCAGATCTTCTGGATGATATGGATCTGAACGATATCGCAGACTTCGATGAGCTGCAGGATTCTCTGGATGAGCTGGAAGATGCGGCGTTGGAACTGGTCAGCGGGTCCGGAGCGCTTTCGGATGGAGCCACATCGCTTGCGGATGGTGTAAATAGTTATACAGAAGGTGCCGATGAACTGAACGATGCGATTCAGATGTATCTTGGCAAAAACGGAACGTTAAGCGGCAGTGTGACCGAGTATGTGGACGGAGTCAATAAGGTGGCCAAGGGAGTACAGGATTACACAGACGGAGCCAATGCGCTGGCTGACGGCGTGACCTCCTATGTGACAGGAGAGCAGCAGCTTGCAGCCGGAGCAGCCCAGCTTACGGAACTTGGCAGCGGACTGCAGATGGTACAGTCTGCGATTCAAAAATTGAGTCTTGCGACGGATGGAGAAGGGGACTCGGCAGAGGATATCAAAGCCGCGGCCAAAGAACTGGCGGCTGGAACGGCTGCACTGAAAGAAGCTCTTGGAACGAAAGAAGTTCAGATGCTTCTGGGAACGGTAGATTCTATGGTGAAGACCGGGAATGAAATGATTGATGCGACAGGACAAATGGAGTCGGAACTGAAGGAAGGTGTTGCGGCTCCGGTGCAGAACATCGCAGTCACGCTGCAGCAGATGCAGAGCCGGCTGGCAACGATCAATCAGCAGCTTGCCGGCCTTCAGAGAGAATGCCAGAAAGAGGCAGACAGCCTGAATCAAAAGATCAATGCCTATAATCAGACGGTCAATCAGGCAAAGAAGGCGGCAGCAGACAGTAAAAGTCAGATGAATGCTTCGATTCAGACACTACAAGAGCAGCTAAATCGTACAACAGATGAAACTGCGAGAGCAGAACTGGAAGCTTCGATTCAGGCGTTACAGAAAGCTCAGAATGCGGCAGATGGAATCAATCAGCTTTCCACAATGGAAAAAGCCAGCATAGAAATCCCGACCATTGATACAACTGCATTCCAGGGATGGTTTGTTTCCCTTTCAGAAAACATGAAGACGTTTTCTGATACGGCTGAAAATCTGAAGGTACAGCTTGCAGAAATGGGAGAGAGATTGAGCGAGATCCAGAAGGTAAAAGAAAGTCTTCCATCTGATTCTATCCAGGAACTGACGACAAAGATCGACATGCTGGATGGCGGAATGCAGAGACTGAATGCTGCGATCGGAGGAGAAGGCGGATTATCCGAAAGTCTTGCTTCGTTAAATGCGGCGACAGCAGAACAGTTCCCGAAAGCAATCAGCGGTATCCATGCATTGAATGATGGATTTGAAACACTTGGCGAGTACAATGCTTCTCTCCTCGAAGGGGCAGCGAAGCTGAAAGCCGGAAGTGAGTCACTGGTTACTGGCATCGGTACCTTACAGAGTGGAACCAATCAGCTTGCAAGCGGCCTGAATACACTTGGCACACAGATGTCAGCAGGATCAGCAAAACTCACATCAAACAGTGAGGCTCTTCGGAGCGGGGCATCTGAGCTTCAGTCAGGAGCAGCCGAGCTGGCAGAGGGAATGCGCAAGTTTGACAGAGAAGGTACCAGTAAGCTGAAGAATACCGTGGAAGAGGAACTTGGCGATATCCTTGACAGACTGGATGCGTTGATGTCGGATGACTGTGCATATCAGACATTCAGCGGAAAAGACAGCTCGATGGACGGAAATGTAAAATTCGTGATCGAGACGGAGGCAATAGAATAGGACAGTATATTCTGTTGTGAAGAAATACCGGGTACACAGCCCTGCCCTGGCGGTGGCTGTGTACCCGGTATTTTCGCTGTATTTTTAATCTGATGTGGATTACTTTTGTGATTTGGCCAATTCTGATTCTAAAAGTGCAATGGATTTTTTGAGGGAATCAATGGTATCAAAAGCTTCTTCCAGTTTTTGGGTTGCCGTATTGAACTCTTGTATTGTGGCATCGCGTTCCTGCTTTGCAACATCACGTTCCAGCTTCATTTTATTCAGCTCTCTTTTCGCACGTTCCAGCTCCTTTAGTTGTCCGAATTCAGTCAAATGATCCCCGGTGAGTGCCATACAGCTCCATTTGTGAATACACCGATTATCCATAACGGATAAAAGAAGTGGAAGTCTCAGAATGAAACTTCCGAAGTAGAAGGGTTATAGTATAGTGTTATGGAAAATGCGACAGTTGTGTTCCATGAAAAGAGTATATAGAAATATGTACACTGTTCTTTTTCCTGATTTTTTGGTACAATATTTTCAAATTCGAAAGGTAATAAGGTGTTATTATTATGAAAGCGACTGTGTTAGTTGATAATATTTCATGTAATGAACTGGCCGGTGAGTGGGGATTAAGTATCTACATTGAATACGGAGATAAGAAGATCTTGCTGGATACCGGCGCGTCAGAACTTTTTCTGGAAAATGCTGAGAAAATGGGAGTATCCATAAAAGAGGTTGACTATGCCGTACTTTCGCACGCGCACTATGATCACTCGAATGGGATGAAAGCATTTTTTGAAAATAATGATAAATCAAAATTTTATCTGCAAGAAGGGGCAGCCGAAAACTGTTATTTCAAAAAATGGATTTTCCACAAATATATTGGTCTGCCCAGGAATATCCTGACTGACTATAAAGACAGAATTGTATATGTGAAGGAAGATTATGAGCTTTGTAAAGGGGTATATCTGATTTCCCATAAGACAGAGGGACTGAGACAGCTTGGTAAAAGGGAAAAGATGTATCAGAAGAAGCCGGATGGATGGCAGCCGGATGATTTTTCACATGAACAGAGTCTTGTGTTTGACACGGATAAGGGGCTGGTGATCTTTAACAGCTGTTCTCATGGCGGGGCTGCAAATATCATCCGTGAGGTAGCGGATACATTTGCCGGAAAGAAGGTGTATGGCCTGATCGGAGGATTTCATTTGTACAATAAATCCGAAGAGGAAATACGGACCTTAGCTGGGAAAATAAAAGAAACCGGTATTGCCTATGTATGCACGGGTCACTGCACGAAAGATAAAGCTTACGGAATTCTCAAAGAGGAACTTGGCGGGATGCTGCATCAGCTGCATGTGAATCTAATCATGGAATTCTGAGTCCATTGATGAATGTACAGGAAGAACGAAAGGAAATAGATGGATAAGAAAGAGTTGAGAAATAAAGTGGCAGGAGCTTTATATGGGATGGCTCTTGGTGATGCTATGGGAATGCCGGCAGAATTATGGGGACGAAAAAAGGCCCGGGATTTCTTTGGGAAAAAGATTGAAGGATTAATGGATGGTCCTGCGGAAAATGAAGTGGCGTGCAACTATAAAAGAGGTCAGTTCGGCGATTGTGAATGATGATTTTGAAAAGATAATCGGGGATATTCTGGCTATTGAAGAATTTGGATATAACAAAGGAAGCGAGACATTCAGCGCAAGGCTGAAAGAACGGACGAAAATCGCACTGGAAATTGCAGGACAGGAATACGAAGATGAGGAGCAGTTTGCAAAGCGGATCTATGATGTGATCGGAACCGGTGTGGGAATCACCGAATCCGTACCCGCGGCGATTGCAGCCGCATATTATGCGCAGGATCCGAACCGGTGCTCCCTGTTGTGTGCCAATATGGGTGGGGATACAGATACCATCGGCGCAATGGCGACTGCAATCTGCGGTGCATTTACCGGAGCAGATGCGATTAAGAAAGAATATATAAAAGTACTAAAGGAACAGAACGATGTAGATTTTGAATATTATATTGAAATTTTGTTGAAGGGAAGGGGATGTTTGTCTTGGGGACATTGATTTGTCCCCAGTAAAGGATAATGAATAGCAATGAAATAAAATGGGACAAACTTTTGCGGATTCATACTATGGGAAGAGATGATTCGAATGCGGATCAGTATCGCTACCCATATGAACCTACGCCTTATTCAGTATTGGAGCGGCTGGCAAATACCGGACTGATCCGAAAGGGAAATACGCTTTTGGATTAAGGATGTGGAAAGGGGCGTGTGGACTTTTTCCTTTCCTATCAGACACGATGCCGGTCTATAGGTATTGAATACGACGAACGAATTTATAGGAAGGCAATGGAGAACAAAGAAACGTCCCTATAGGAGGTATGATATGATAGAAATTGTATTCAGCGAAAGTGCGGAGGGTTCCCTCAAGGTGGCGCAAAGCTATGGGAGAGGGAAATATCCCGGTGGAGCTTTCAGCGGAAGAGTGGAATCGGTATCTTCCTCTGCAGCAGAAGGCCACGGACATTTTTGTAAAAATGTGTGCGGAAGAATGGATAGAGTTGAAGGAAGAGAATGCTCCGCTGCGAGCTGTGATTAACGGAAGGTTAATGAGCGTTGCGGAAACGTTATATGACAGATATATTGAGCTGGAAATTACAAAAGCACCGCAGGAATTTTATGAGGCGAGAGTGATCGGGGATGTCATGGGTAAATACCGGCTTGCGATCAGTGATGTCTGGATACATGGGCGAATCGAGCAGATGATGGAAGCCGGAATACTGGAGGTGGCAGAAGAGGCCGGACCGGATATGCCGGTATACAGAAGGAAACTCAGGAAAAGAAAGCAAAATCAGGAGGAATAGAGATGGAGTAAAGAACAGAAATTTTGGAAGAGTATGGCGCTCGCCATCATTCCGATATGCATGTTTTTGTTAAGTGGGATTACGTTAAGACATGTGCTTCTGGTCGTGAGTGCCGTTGTATTTGGAATCGGGCATATCTACAATATTGACAGAAAAAGTATTGATAATATAACGATGGTAGATTGCTATTAAGGAGAAATAAAGTAATGGAAAAAAAGTATCAAATTGACACAGTGGAAAACAAAAAGTTTATGAACGAAATCCGAGATAATCTGTTTGATTTTGGATATCGTTTTCCGTCTCCTGAGGGGAGTGCATATTATTTAGGGGATGACGGAACTCCGTGGAAGGAGCGAAACAGGGAAACATGGATTACCTGCCGTATGGCACATGTTTACAGTTTGGGGACCTTACTTGGACATGCGGGGAGTGAAGCATTGGTCGATGAAGCACTTCGGGGAATTCGTGGTGAACTCCATGATGTTAAAAACGGGGGATGGTATGCAGGGGTTACTGCGGATGGAATAGCTCTGCCCAGTAAGCAGTGTTATGCACATGCATTTGTCATTCTCGCCGCGACATCTGGAATTCTTGCCGGGCGGGCCGGAGCAGAAGAATTGTTGGATGAGGCATTGAAACTCTACGATCTAAGGTTCTGGAATGAAGAGGAAGGGCTTTCCTGTGATACGTGGAATACAGAATTTACAGTTTTAGATAATTATCGGGGATTAAATGCCAATATGCATACGGTGGAAGCGTTCCTGGCGGTAGCGGATGCAGTGGGAAAAGAAGAATATCGAGCGAGAGCAGGACGTATTATTGATCATGTTATCAGCTGGGCGTCTGTAAATAACTGGAGGATACCGGAACATTTTACAAAAGAATGGGAAGCAGATCTGGAGTGCAATAAGGAACAGCCGGCAGATCAGTTTAAACCATATGGGGCGACACCGGGGCATGGAATTGAATGGGCAAGACTGATTACACAGTGGGCACTTTCTACATACAAAAATGACAGAGAGTCCGCATGGACATATATAGAGGCGGCAGAAAAGCTGTTTCACCGGGCTGTTCAGGATGCGTGGAATGCGGATGGGGCACTCGGAATCGTTTATACGACAGACTGGAATGGAGAACCGGTAGTACATGACAGAATGCACTGGACGCTGGCAGAAGCAATCAATACATCTGCAGTGCTTTATCATGTGACGAAAAAGCAGGAATATGCCAAGAAGTATGCAGAATTTATGCAGTATCTGGATGAGGACGTGTTGGATCATGTGAACGGATCGTGGTTCCATCAGATGGATCGGAACAATAAGGTGATTGGTACAGTATGGCCGGGAAAATCCGATCTTTATCATGCGGTACAGGCAACATTGATTCCATATTATGTACCGGATGTGTCTATTGCACAGGCGGTGAAAAAATCTTTAGAGTTAAGCGAACTATAGAAAAAATGGAAGTAATCAGGGAAAGCGAACTGATGATTACTTCCATTTTCCATTCTTAAGACGGCGTGAAAAGTTCAGGATTCATTTCCTGTACAAAAGCAATATATTTTTCCACACTGTCGTTCACATATTTCCCTTTTTTCCACACCAACCCGATCTCCTGGCGGATAGCCGGGGCAACAGGGATACCGATCAGTCCCGGCAGATTTTTCATCAAAGAAGAATAGAGGAATGCTCCGCCCAGATGGTTGCTGATAAAGTTCTGAATCGTATAGAGCTGGCTGGCGTGCATGATCACGTTCGGTTTGATTCCGGCACTTTCGAATCGGGAATATAAAGTCGTATTTAAAACGGAGTCCGTATTATACAGGATCAGGTTTTCGTCTTTCAGCATTTCCAGAGAGACTTCTTTTTCCTTAGCCAGAGGATGTTCCGGAGACACACAGAATACGATCCTGTCGGACAGGAGCTGATAGGAATTCAGCTTATCGATTTCATAAAAATTCATATTTACAAGTGCAAGATCCAGCGTCTCGTCAAATACCATGTTGGCAGCACGGATTGAGCCATATTCGAACAGCTCCACCGGAATGGAAGGATATTCTTTTTGAAAAGAGATCAGCATGTCCGGATAGAAGACCGTACTGAGAAGAGGCGGGATTCCGATTCGGATCGGGCTGACCTGCCTGCCGAGGTCATAGAGTTCCGAGGAGGTCTGATTGATGGTATCAAGCAGTTTGCTCGCTTTTTGATAGAAGATTTCGCCCTCTTTGGTTAGAGACATATGGTTCTTGGTTCGCACAAACAGGCTGATAGAGAATTCCTTTTCCAATTCTTTGATTGCGTTTGAAATGGCGGGCTGGGTAACGTAAAGCTTCTGAGCAGCCTGCGTAATACTGTGATAGCGGCATACGGCGCAAAAGTATTCTAACTGGATGATCTTCATGTTTTTTTCCTTTTCTGAAATTTTTTCGGGAAGCATTTTTAAGCAGAATCGATAAAAACAGAGCTGCTTTTTCTTTGGATTATACCATATCACAAGTAAAAATGCACAAAAATCCGCCCCACATTAAGCTTTTTTTATGGAGTTATAAGTATTCGTAAATGTACAAGCCGAAAATAATTTCCTATAATGAAATCGTAACAAGAAGTAATAAGAACGGCCGTCATATTACTCGATAAATGAATAAGGATTGGGGGAAAGCAAATGAGTCCATCTACAATTACGTTACTTTTTCTCCTGTTTGCAGTCGTAATGTTCGTGCTGGAAAAGATTCCGCTGGGTGTTACTTCGATGATCGTCTGTATCGGACTGGTCGTGACAGGAGTGCTGGATGTCAAAACAGCTTTTGTGGGATTTATTGACAGCAATGTTATTTTATTTGTGGCAATGTTCATCGTCGGCGGTGCATTATTTGAGACCGGAATGGCAAATAAGATCGGTGGAATTGTAACAAAATTTGCAAAGACGGAGCGTATGCTGATCGTTGCGATCATGGTGATCGTAGGATTGATGAGCGGGGTTCTGTCCAACACGGGAACGGCAGCCGTACTGATTCCGGTGGTGATCGGAATCGCGGCAAAATCCGGATATAAAAGATCACGCTTACTGATGCCGCTTGTGTTTGCGGCGGCAATGGGAGGAAATCTCTCGCTGATCGGAGCACCCGGAAATCTGATCGCACAGAGTGCGCTGGAAGAACTGGATCTTGGTTTTGGATTCTTTGAATATGCGATCGTGGGATTCCCGATTCTGATCGTAGGCATTCTTTTCTATGCGACGATTGGGTATAAGCTTCTGCCGAGTCATGAAGTGGCAGATGACGGCGCATTTGATACACAAAAGGATTTCGGCGATGTGCCGGTATGGAAACAGTGGTTGTCACTTATCATTCTGGTGCTCACGCTTCTGGCTATGATCTTTGAAGATAAGATCGGAATCAAGCTTTGTATATCCGGAGGAATCGGAGCGCTGCTTCTGATCCTTACCGGAGTAATTTCAGAAAAAGATGCGCTGAAATCGATCGACCTGAAGACGATCTTCCTGTTTGGAGGTACCTTGTCTTTGGCATCAGCTCTTCAGAGTACAGGAGCAGGAGAATTGATCGCGGGCAAAGTAATCGGAGCATTAGGAGAGAATCCGTCACCTTACATTTTAACACTGGTCGTATTCCTGCTCTGCTGTATCATGACGAACTTTATGTCCAATACGGCGACGACGGCACTGATGGTTCCGATCTGCCTCTCCATTGCCCAGGGGATGGGAGCGGATCCGAGAGCCGTACTGATGGCATGTGTGATCGGAGGATCCTGCGCATATGCGACACCGATCGGAATGCCGGCAAATACCATGGTGGTGGGAGCCGGAGGATATAAATTTATGGATTATGTGAAATCAGGTTTCCCACTGATCATCATTGCAACGGTTGTAAGTATGATCATTCTTCCGATTGCATTTCCATTCTTCCCGTAAGAGAAGAAAGACTGAATTCAAATTTATAAGGAGTGAAAAGATATGGATAAGAAACAACAGGTAGAGCAGCTTACTACTTATATGGCAAATTTTGTGTCCTACATCGGTAAAGTGCTGCCGGATGATATTATTGCAAAGCTGGATGAACTTGCCGAGAAGGAAGACAGTCCGCTTTCGAAGGTCATTTACCAGACTATGAAAAAGAATCAGGTATTGGCAAAAGAACTGAACAGGCCGAGTTGCCAGGATACAGGTGTCCTGCAGTTCTGGGTAAAATGCGGAACCGCCTTTCCACTGATCGGAGAACTGGAAGCATTATTAAAAGAAGCTGTTGTGAAAGCAACGTTTGAAGCACCGCTTCGCCACAACAGTGTAGAGACATTTGACGAATACAATACCGGCAAAAATGTGGGAAAAGGAACGCCGACTGTATTCTGGGATATCGTTCCGGACAGCGATCAGTGTGAAATCTATGCCTACATGGCAGGAGGCGGATGTACCCTTCCGGGAAAAGCCATGGTTCTGATGCCGGGTGCAGGTTATGAGGGAGTCACCAAATTTGTTATGGATGTCATGACATCCTACGGACTCAATGCATGTCCGCCGCTTCTGGTGGGCGTAGGTGTTGCGACTTCTGTGGAAACCGCGGCGCTTCTTTCCAAGAAAGCATTGATGCGTCCACTTGGAAGCCACAATGAAAACGAACGTGCAGCTTCCATGGAAAAACTGTTGGAAGACGGTATCAATGCGATTGGTCTCGGACCACAGGGCATGGGCGGAAAATATTCTGTTATGGGCGTTCACATTGAAAATACTGCAAGACATCCGTCCGCAATCGGAGTTGCTGTCAATGCAGAGACGTTGCACACAGAAGACTGGTGGAAGCCGGAAGAGAACTTCCGGTTGATGTGAGAAACGCAGCCATTTTCCATGCAGGACCGATCATCCGTCCTCTGGAAAACGACAAATTCGAGATGGTATCCGTCGGGCCAACTACCAGTATGCGTATGGAAAAATTCGAGAAAGAATTCGTGGAAAAGACCGGTGTGAAGGTCATCATCGGAAAAGGCGGCATGGGACCGAATACCGAATACGCCTGCAAGAATTACAAAGCGATCCACTGTGTATTTCCTGCCGGAAATGCGGTAGTCGCGGCGACGGAAGTAGAAGAAATTGTGGATGCACAGTGGCGTGATCTGGGAATGCCGGAGACCTTATGGCACTGCCGCGTCAAAGAATTTGGGCCGCTCATCGTGTCTATCGACACAGAAGGACGCAACCTGTTTGAAGAGAATAAAGTTATCTTCAACGAAAGAAAAGATAAAGCAATTGAAGAAATCTGCAAACATGTCAGCTTTATCAAATAATTTATGAAATCATATTAATACCAAATTTTTGCCTCTAAAGACCATACAACGAGCAAACTGCCATGCTTGTTGTATGGTCTTTTTATACTATTGTTTGCATTAACAAGAAGCATGAAAGAATTTATATATTTGACACTTTGGTGGTCATTTTGTACAATATCATATTAGGACAGCGGTATATTTTGTGAGTATTAACGGAAGTTAGGGTGACGAAAGCAAAATAAACGTTGTAAAAAAACAAAAGAGAGGTTTGACTTATGTCGGATAAGAAGAAAATCACGTGGCAGGCCCTGGCATTCATGGCCTTTTCCACAGTATGGGGATTTGGAAATGTAACGAATGGATTCGTGTATTTTAACGGAATCCAGGTAACTTTGAGCTGGATCCTGATGTTTGCGCTGTATTTTGTTCCATATGCGCTGATGGTAGGAGAACTGGGTTCAGCATTTAAAAATGAAGGCGGCGGTGTAAGTTCATGGCTGAATTAGACAATGGGGGCTAAGGTTGCTTATTATGGCGGATTTACATATTGGGCATGCCACATAACTTATATTGCAAGTAAAGGAAGCGGAAGTCTGAAGGCTCTGTCCTGGGCGATTTTCCGTAATGCGGAGACCTATGATTCTCTGCCGACACTGGGTGTACAGCTTGCGACACTTGCTGTATTCCTTCTGGGATGCTTTATTGCGAGCCGTGGGCTTAATCCGCTGAAGAAGCTGCTTACGCTGGCGGGGACGACCATGTTTGTGATGTCACTGCTTTACATCGTGATGATGTTCGCAGCACCGGCGATCAATCCGGGAGCTACATTTGTATCCATGGATCTGAGCATGAAGAGCCTGATTCCGAACTTTAATGTGGCTTATTTCACATCCCTTTCCATTCTGGTATTTGCAGTAGGCGGATGTGAAAAAATTTCACCGTACGTTAATAAAGTGGAGAATCCGAGCAAAGGATTTCCGAAGGGAATGATTTCACTGGCGATTATGGTTGTTGTATGTGCGATTCTTGGTACCTTCGCAATGGGAATGATGTTTGACCCGGCTGTGATCAATGAGAGTACAGAATCCTTCAATTCATATGCGGCAAACGGTTCTTACTGGGCATTCCAGAAGCTGGGAGAGTACTGGCATGTGGGGGATTTCTTCCTGATCATTTATGCAATCTGTAATCTGATCAGCCAGTTTGCTATTCTGGTACTGAGCATTGACGCACCACTGCGTATGCTGCTTGATAATGAAGAGACACGCCAGTTTATACCTTCCAAACTTCAGAAGAAGAATAAATATGGCGTATATAGCAATGGTATTCTCCTTGTTGCGATCCTGTCCGGAGCGATCATACTGATTCAGTCCGTTGTACCGGGAGCTGCTGCGGTACTTCAGCAGCTGACAAAACTGAATTCCGTATGTATGCCGCTGCGTTATTTATGGGTATTTGTTGCTTACCTTGCTCTGCGTAAGGCGTATGACAAGATTCCGGCGGAATACCGTTTCGTAAAGAATCAGGGCGTTGCCAAATTTTTCGGGGGATGGTGTTTCCTGATTACTGCAGCAAGCTGTATTCTGGGAATGTACTCCGATGATCTGTTTACATTTGCCTTAAATGTAATCACACCGGTCATTCTGACGGCACTCGGACTGATCATGCCGCAGATTGCAAAAAGAGAACAGAAAAAAGCATAAACAATAAGATAGAATATTGGAGGAAGTCGAATATGTATAAGAAAACAGCAGAAGATATGGTATCTTTTATCAAGAACAGTCCTACCGCATTCCATGCAGTGGATTCTATGAAGAAAATTCTGAATGAGGAAGGATATCAGGAGCTTCCTGAAGGAAAGCGCTGGGAGATCAGTCTGGGAGGAAAATATTATGTCACCCGGAACGATTCCAGTCTGATCGCGCTGAAAATCGGAACGGATCTGGAGAACTACAGCTTCAACATAGCGGCTTCCCACAGTGATTCGCCTACATTTAAAATCAAGGAAAACGAAGAACTGGAAGTCCGCGGAAAATATACCCAGCTGAATACAGAGGGGTATGGCGGGATGCTCTGTGCACCCTGGTTTGACCGTCCGCTTTCCGTTGCCGGAAGAGCAGTGGTAAAAGAAGGAGACAGCTTCGTGACCAGGCTCGTTAAAGTGGACCGGGATCTGGTGATGATTCCGAATGTGGCTATCCACATGAATCGAAAAATCAATGAGGGATTTGAATATAATAAACAGGTTGACATGCTGCCGCTTTTTGGCGGCGGCGAATGTCAAAAGGGCGATTTCAAAAAGCTGATCGCAGAAGAACTGAATGTAGGAGAGGATGATATTTACGGGATGGATCTTTATCTTTATAACCGTATGGAGCCCTCCATCTGGGGAGCGAAGGAAGAGTTCGTTTCCTGCCCGCAGCTCGATGATCTGCAATGCGCCTATACTTCTCTGCAGGGGTTCTTAAAAGGTGCAAATGAGAAATCAATCAATGTATTCGCCTGCTTCGATAACGAAGAAGTGGGTTCCGGAACCAAGCAGGGCGCCGGCTCGACATTTTTATTTGATGTTCTCCACCGGCTCAACCGTGGACTTGGCAAAGATGAGGATGCATTTTACTGCGCATTGGCTTCCAGCTTTATGCTGAGCTGTGATAACGCGCATGCCGTTCATCCGAACCACCCGGAGAAAACGGATACAGGTAATTGCGTTTATATGAATGAAGGAATCGTGGTCAAATCCCACGCTGGACAGAAATATACGAGTGATGCAGTCAGTGTTGCGGTGTTTAAAGGAATCTGTGAAAAGGCCGGAGTTCCGGTACAGTTTTTTGCAAACCGCTCGGATATGGCGGGAGGAAGCACACTTGGCAATATTGCGATGGCTCAGGTATCCATGAACAGTGTGGATATCGGATTGCCGCAGCTTTCCATGCATTCTCCGTATGAGACAGCGGGAATCAAGGACAGTTATTATATGATTCAGGCAACGGAGGAATTCTTTAACAGTCATATCGAAGCACAGGAAAATGGTGTTTTGGTTGAATAGGGGACGTTTCTTTTGCCACGATGCTGGGGTCAAAAGCCCTGGCATCGAACGTCCCTTTTTTACTTTTTGTTGCTATTTATAAGTTTCTACCGTAGTTTTCGGTATATTTGGTGTCGATTGTAACTATACCCTTCCCATATTCTTATGCCAATAGAGGATTTTCTGCATAGTTCGAAGACCCTTTCACATAGTGAAAGAGTTTTCTAAAATTCAACGCTGCGATTTTACTTCCGAAGAAGAACCTTCCTCTTTGTTTTCCACGTGGAAGCTTTTCCAGATGATAGTTTCTTCGAAGAATTGAGGGAATCGTTTCTACTCCGTTTCGTATCCTGCGATACAGATTATATGTTTCACTAGACATTCTCTCCTCTAGTGCGAGGCGAATCAGGCTCTTTTTCTAGGTGTGTTTCCTGCCGGACACTTTATCACTTTTGTTTTTTCTTCGTCCATTTCAAATCCGGAAACATCTCGCCGATTCTTTTTGGCTGTCAATGCAGTAGGAAGTAGTTCGATGTTCTTTTATAAACTGTGAGTCTGAATGGATATTGGATTCATACTCATAGCTGGTTACAACAGAACCATTTTTCCCAACAGTTTCCTCTACATTAGCCACATAGCCGCGATATTCTTTCCCTGCTTTCCTTCGGTATGTAGCCTCAGGATCAGTTGGATTTAACAGCATGGTTGAATTAATCATCAAGGAGTCCATTCGACGAATCTTGCCATCAAGCTCCATCATTTTGGCGATTTCTTTATTATAGTTTTGGATGGCAGCTTTGTATAAATCAACTCCGTGAGTTTGTTCATAATCATAACATCTACGGCGAAAACGGCTCAGTGTTTTATCACTCAGAGGCTGTTCAGTAAAGCTTGTAGTATGGAGTGCATACTGTAAACGTAAATCAAGCATAAGGCCTTCAACCAACTCATCGTCAGAGTAATCAAACAATTCTTTGATGATGCATGCTCCGATGATTACGTTAACAGGAGTGTTTGGCCGTGAAGCTTTATCACTATATAAAACAGCAAAAGGTTTTTCATCAATAGTAGTTATTTAATTAGTTGGAAATACCTTTTGACCCCAGCATCGTGGCAAAAGAAACGTCCCTAAAAAACACTTGACATATTCAAAAAGTAGGGATATAATTTAAAACATATTAAACATAGTTGATTAATAGGTTATGAAAGTGAGGGACGAGTTATGGCAAAGATTTATAAAGGAACACTTGGACTTATCGGGAACACTCCATTGGTGGAAGTAGCGAATGTAGAAAAAGAACTGGGGCTCGAAGCAACGCTTCTGGTGAAACTGGAATATTTTAACCCGGCAGGAAGCGTAAAGGACAGAATCGCAAAGGCAATGATTGAAGATGCCGAAGCGAAAGGCGAGTTAAAGGAAGGTTCTGTGATCATCGAACCTACATCAGGAAATACCGGAATCGGTCTTGCCTCTATTGCAGCGGCCAAAGGCTATCGTATTATTCTGACCATGCCGGAAACCATGAGTGTGGAGCGGAGAAATATTTTAAAGGCTTATGGAGCAGAACTGGTATTGACAGACGGTACAAAGGGAATGAAGGGTGCGATTGCAAAAGCAGAAGAACTGGCTAAGGAAATTCCGGGAAGCTTTATTCCTGGACAGTTTGTGAATCCTGCGAACCCAGCAATCCATAAAGCGACGACCGGACCGGAGGTATGGAATGATACAGACGGAAAAGTGGATTTCTTTGTGGCAGGGGTAGGAACCGGTGGAACATTGACCGGAACAGGTGAGTATCTGAAAGAACAGAATCCGGACGTAAAGATCGTGGCAGTTGAACCGGCAGGTTCTCCGGTACTATCAGAGGGTAAAGGCGGCCCGCATAAGATTCAGGGAATTGGCGCAGGCTTTGTTCCGGAAGTGTTGAATACAAAGATTTACGATGAGATTATTAAGGTGGAAAATGAGGATGCGTTTGCAGAGGCAAAACTGCTTGCGAAGAAGGAAGGCGTACTGGTCGGAATCTCATCCGGTGCGGCACTGCATGCGGCGATCGAACTGGCAAGACGTCCGGAGAATAAGGGTAAGACGATTGTGGCACTTCTGCCGGATACCGGTGACAGATATTATTCTACACCGTTATTTACGGAATAGTTGTGGAAAGCGGCGGATTTTTCCGCCACTTCTTTTGGGATTGATATTGTAAATAGAATCGACGGAACAGGCGTATTATCGCCAGATCCATCGATTTTATTTTTCTTTAGAAAACATGAAACCTATTTACACAGTAGGCAATTGATGATATGATGTCACAAAAAGGAGGCTGGGGAGCAAATGACACTGACACAGTTAAACTATCTCATCACAATAGCAGAAACAAAGTCGTTAAATAAAGCAGCGGAGCAGCTGTATGTATCTCAGCCGTCCCTGACCAATGCTATCAAAGAATTGGAAAAGGAACTGGGCATTACGTTATTCTATCGAAGCGGGAGAGGCGTTACCCTGACGAATGACGGGACGGAATTCCTGCTTTACGCAAAGCAGATATACGGACAGTATGAAAGCGTTTTGGAAAAATACGGGAAGGGCGGATCCTATAAAAAGAAGTTTGGCGTATCGACACAGCATTATTCTTTTGCAGTTAAAGCGTTTGTGGATATGGCGAAGGAATTCGATATGTCAAAATATGAATTTGCGCTTCGCGAAACGAAAACGATGGAAGTGATCAGTGATGTAAATACGATGAAGAGCGAGATCGGGATACTTTATCTCAGTGATTTCAACCGCAAAGCGATTGAAAAGTTATTGAAATCCTATGACCTTGAGTTTCACCATCTTGTAGACTGTCAGGCGTATGTGTATATCTGGAAGGATCATCCTCTGGCAAAAGAAGCATCCATTAGTTTTGCACAATTGAATGGTTACCCCTGCCTGTCTTTTGAACAGGGGGATAACAGTTCCTTCTATTTCGCAGAGGAAATCCTTTCCACAAATGAGTACTCGCAGGTTATTAAAGCGAATGACCGGGCGACGATGCTGAATCTTATGGTGGGGCTGAATGGATATACGCTTTGTTCCGGCATCATATGCGAGGAATTGAACGGAAATGATTTTGTGGCAGTTCCATTCCGGGATGATGCGCAGAACCCGAACAGTGTGATGGAGATAGGCTATATTGTTAAAAAAAATACGGTGCGGAGTAAGATGGGTGAACTGTATATAGAAAAATTGAAAGAATACCTGGTTATAGCTTAAAACTATAACTTGGTATTTTTTTTATATATTAGACAAAGGTAGCCTACTGTGTTAGTATGTATTTAACAAGAAAAACAAAGCGAAATCGAAATAAATGAATTGGAGGAAATAGAGATGGCAAATATTAAAGATTCTAAAAACTGGGGATTTGAGACAAGACAATTACATATCGGACAGGAACAGGCAGATCCGGTAACGGATGCAAGAGCAGTTCCGATCTACGCGACAACTTCTTATGTATTCCATAATTCACAGCATGCAGCTGATCGTTTTGGCCTTCGCGATGCGGGAAATATTTACGGAAGACTTACCAACCCGACAGAGGATGTGTTTGAACAGCGTATTACATCTCTGGAAGGCGGTGTTGCAGCGCTTGCAGTTGCATCCGGTGCGGCAGCAATTGATTATACATTCCAGGCACTTGCAAAATCAGGAGAACACATCGTAGCTTCCAAGACGATTTATGGCGGAACCTTCAACCTGCTTGCACATACATTGCCGCTTGCCAATGGTGTTACCACAACATTTGTTGATCCGGAAGTAGAGGGTTCTTTCGAAGCAGCGATCCAGGAAAACACAAAAGCAATTTTCGTAGAGACTCTTGGAAATCCGAACTCTAATCTCGTCGATTTGGAAGAAGTGGCAAAGATTGCTCATAAGCATAACATTCCGCTTGTAGTAGACTCTACATTTGCAACCCCGTATCTGATTCGACCGATCGAGTATGGTGCTGATATCGTTGTTCATTCTGCAACCAAATTCATCGGTGGACATGGGACAGCCATCGGTGGTGTAATCATTGACAGCGGAAACTTCGACTGGAAAGCAGCAGGAAAATATCCGTGGATCTCTGATCCGAACCCGAGTTACCATGGCGTATCCTTTGCAGATGCAGTAGGTCCGGCAGCATTTGTAACATACATCCGTGCGGTCATCCTGCGTGATACCGGTGCAACCCTTTCTCCGTTCCACGCTTTCCTCTTCCTGCAGGGGCTGGAAACGCTGTCACTCCGTGTAGAGCGCCATGTGAGCAATGCGCTGAAGATTGTAGAATATCTTTCAAATCATCCGCAGGTAGAAGCAGTACATCATCCGTCACTGCCGACGGAACCAAGTCATGAATTATACAAGAAATATCTGCCAAACGGAGGAGGATCTATCTTTACATTTGAAATTAAAGGTGATGCGGCAACTGCGCAGAAATTTATTGATAACCTTGCCATTTTCTCATTGCTGGCAAATGTAGCAGATGTAAAATCACTTGTGATTCACCCGGCAACTACCACGCACAGTCAGTGCACGGAAGAAGAACTTCTGGATCAGGGAATCAAACCGAATACGATTCGTCTTTCTATCGGTATTGAGAAAGTAGAAGACTTGATCGCAGCACTTGATGCAGCTTTTGAGGCGGTAAAATAACGGAAATAGAAGCATACATTACAAGATGGAGTCGGCACTCCCTGGATATGGGAGGATGCCGGCTCCATTGTTCATGTCATAGAATTTGAAAAAGTTCTTCAAATTTATTTTTTGTGTGGTTGGGGACTATTATTTTGGAGAAGACTAATCGTTTGCAGTGCCTGCTCTAATTGCTTCTGGACCTCGATAAGCTCTTGCTCTTTTTCGCGTATCTCCTGATTTTTACCATGTATCTCTTACTTTATTTTCTTGTTACATTCGGGTTTTACATTGGAAGATTGCTCCATTTGTGAATATACCGACTATCCATGACGGATAAGAGAAGTGGAAGTCTCAGAAGGAAACTTCCAGAATGAAAACATCATAGCGTAGCGGGGAATAAAAGGCAAGGAAATATTGATTTCTATTATAGAAAAAATCAATAAAACTCCATGATGTATAGAAAATGTGCAAAACATACAAATAAAACAACAAGTTTAGAGAATCTATCCGATGAAATATTTTTTTAAGACTTTATAATCTAAAGTGGTATAGTTTATGAAAAGTTCTTAGGAGGTAATTATGGATATTCAATATGTAGACAGAAGAGGAACAGATTGTAATAAATGGGACGGTCAGCAAAACATGTTTGGTGAAGAAGGACTTCATGCAATGTGGGTTGCTGATATGGATTTTAAAGTGGCAGATTGTGTACAGGAGGCTCTTCATAAATATGTGGATCTCGGAGTTTTTGGATATATGCGAGTCCCTGACAGTTATTATCAGGCATGTATAGATTGGGAATATGAGAATCATGGATATAAGATGGAGAAAGAATGGATTCGGTTTTCACCGGGGGTTGTATCGGCATTCAATTGGATCATACAGTTTATGACAGAAAAAGGAGATGCGGTCATTGTTACGACACCGGTGTATTATCCTTTCCTTCATGCGGTTACAAATAATGAAAGAAAATTGGTGACTTCAGATTTAATCAATGATCATGGAAACTACAGTATTGATTTTCTGGATTTTGAGAAGAAGATTATTGAAAATAATGTAAAACTATTTATTTTATGTTCACCGCATAACCCGGTTGGCCGTGTCTGGAAAAAGGAAGAATTAAGACTGCTCCTTGATATTTGCAAAAAGCATCATGTATTTGTTATATCAGATGAGATTCATCAGGATCTTGTTTATGGAAAAAATGAACATGTGCCATCATTGCTTGCAGGGGATTATGAGGATATGATGATTATGATTATTGCGCCTTCTAAAACATTTAATCTTGCAGGAGCACAGAATTCTGAGGTGATTATTCCGAATCAAACACTGCGCGATAAGTGGGATAAATATGTGAAGGGAATTCGAGTACTGGGAGGTAATGCATTTGGCTATATTGCGGCAGAAGCCGCATATCGTGGTGGAAAAGAATGGCTGGAACAGGTTAAAAAACAGATTCAGGATAATTATCAGTATTTGAAAGATACTTTTGCAGAAAGATTGCCGGATGCGGTTGTTTCACCGTTGGAGGGAACTTATCTTACCTGGATTGATCTAAGTGCTTATGTAGCTGGCAGTGATATGAGAGAATTTATGCAGAAAAAATGCCGGATGGCGGTAGATTATGGTGCTTGGTTTGGAGGAGACAGATTCTCCGGATTCATTCGGATCAATCTGGCGACATCTTTGGATAATGTTAAAACGGGTGTTGAGGCTATATGCAGTAATCTTGTGTAAAAAGACTTTAGCATTCATTATCATGTACAGCGGAAATATTGGAAAATTGAGATTTTGTTGTTGAAGTTTCGAAAGCATGATAAACTATGCATAGTGGATTACTATGTTTAGAATGATGAGCGATTAATAATGAGTTCTGGGAGTGATATTGTGGGGAAGATTGATGTAAATGCATGTTATAAAATTGCTTTTGATGCCTTGGCAAAAAATTTAAATTTGGATCAGGTTGTAGAGAAAATCAGAGATGATATACATGCATCGATTATGGTCGTAGAATACACTGGTAAAATCGTGTGCTATGCCAGCGGGGGATATCAAAGAAAGGCTGTCGGAATCAAGAAAAGCTGGATTACAACAGCGATGTATGATCATGCCATGCGTGGAAGAATTCCTGATACGGATTATTATGAGCTCCCGGGGTGCATGGCTGTAATTAAAAAAATAGAAAATAAAGAATGCCATTTGGGGTATTGCATTATTATCTTCAATGATAAATATGCAAAAGAGGATTATTCGGAAATAGCAGATATGCTTCGAAATGTAGTGGCAAACTATTGGATGAACCGTGAAGTATATCCGGATGAAAGTGTTTCTTTTCGCAAAAGGCTGGTGAACCACGATATATTTTGCGGAGCAAAATCAGAACTTTGTTATCTCGCACGTGAAATAAAGGGAAACTATATTATGGCTTGTTTCTCTGGGAAACAAAACAAGTATTCTCTTCCAATGACACAGGAAATATGGGAACGCTCTTATGGGAGAATGGACAATAAGTTGTTTTGGGTTCTATTTTATGATATTAGAGACAAAAAGGACGAAGAGATTCTTTTAAATAAAATTAAGGAAACGAAGGAAGCATGCTGTGTAAGCTCCATATTTCGGGAAATAGAGCAGTGTGAAAAGAAAGTAAAATGGCTTCATAGAATGAATGAAATCAAAGAATATAACAAAGTAGAAGAAATCATGCTTGAAGGGGAATGGTATGCGCATACAATCTATACCTATGCATGGACGCTCTTAAAAAATAAGGGATTAAGAGATTATTCTGTAGAGATTCTTAAGAAAGAAGATGAAGAGAAAAATACAGATTTGTATGAAACTTTGAAAATGTATTATTTGTGCGGAAATAATATTGCTGAAACAGCTTCTAGGATGTATGTTCACCGTAATACGCTGGTCTACCGATTAAGAAAGATACGTGAATTGATCGGTTCAGACATAGATGATATGGAACAATCAGGGGAACTGCTGGCTTTGATGATGATGAATGATTTAGAACGGATTATGGATGGAGGAACGAGGGAATGAAGCTGGTTCAGGATTTGCCGGAAATATTTAAAGAATTTGGAGAGCAGAGAAGGCGTTCGTTTCTCGAAGTGAAGGAATATAAAGAAAAGGGAATCCCGGTGGTGGGAATGTACTGCGCATATTTTCCTACGGAACTTGCTTTAGCGATCGGTGCAATACCAGTAGGGCTATGTTCGTTTGCGAACGAAACAGTTCCGGCTGCAGAGCGTAAGCTTCCGAAGAGCATGTGCCCGCTTGTTAAATCAAGTTATGGATTTGCCGTGGAGGATAAATGCCCGTTTTTTCATTTTGCTGATCTTGTAATCGGGGAAACAACCTGTGACGGTAAGAAGAAGATGTACGAGATGATGGCGGAATTCAAGCCTGTTTTTGTTATGGAACTGCCTAATTCTCAATCACAGAAATCTATGGAATTCTGGAAGCAGGAGATTATACGTACGAAAGAATATCTTGAAGAATTCTTTCAGGTGATCATAACAGATGAGAAAATGAAAGCGGCGATCCATTTAGGAAATCGCATCCGGAAATCTTTGCTTAGGCTTTGTGAAGTTATGAAACTGGAACCGGCACCGGTATTGGGAGGTGATATCCAGAAAATTGTTTCCGGGTCCAAATACAGATTTGATTTTGAAACAACACCGGAAGTTGTAGATCAGATTACAGATCAGATATTAGAAGAATATTATCAGGGAACGATGCTCGAACCAAGACCAAGAATATTGATTACAGGTTGTCCGATTGGCGGGGACTCTCTAAAAGTAATCCGGGCAATTGAGGATCATGGCGGAGTCGTTGTTGCGTTGGAGAATTGCAGCGGAGTAAAAACGCTGGATCGAATGATCGATGAAGAAGATCCTGACATTTATGGGGCAATTGCGAGAAGATATTTATCGACAGGATGTTCAATCATGACTCCAAATGATAACCGCATAGAATTAATTGGGCGGATTATTGATGAATATCATGTGGACGGTGTGGTAGAGATGATTTTGACGGGCTGCCATGCTACGGGAGCTGAGTCGGCATATATCAATCAATTTGTGACTGAGGAAAAGAATATTCCATATATGGCCATTGATACGGATTATTCAAAAAGTGATGAAGGGCAGATTATTACAAGAATGTCTGCGTTTATGGAATTGATTGCAGATCAGAAAGCAGGGGATGCTCGAATAGATATTAATTATTGCTACAAATTGATATTCCCCGGATTTTCAGAAGATGGAGAAAACTGGGAAAAGGATCTTAACAGATTGTTCGAATATACGAGAATGCCTGTTAAGATTTTGGATCATAAAGGTCAGACGGTAGCAAGTATTGGACTGGAGGAAGGTAAGAAAAATCCGGAATATTGGACCGAGTATGAATTGCCGGAGAAGTCAGGCTCCTGTGTTGTGTTTTACCAGGAAAAATGTTTAAAGGAAAAAGCAGGGCAGGTTGCGAAAATTATCAGTGATTATTGCGCAATGAAAAAGCTGTTTTTGATTCCATCGAATAGAGAAGCCAGTGATTATATGATGGAAAAACCGGATTTCATGTGGGTGATTTTTTATGGAGAAGATGATCTGGATGTTTTGGAAAAAGAATTACAGGATCATTATGATATTGGGGTCAAAAGCCCCTCTATAGTACCTTGAAAAGTTCATATATTTTGCAGTAAATACAAGCCTAAATGGTTTACTTGCTGTATAATAGAGATATCTTAGGAAG
>NZ_JBQHSG010000030.1:0-28348 GCF_052066375.1 Bariatricus sp. HCP28S3_A7 | reverse complement strand
CCCCCCCCCCCCCCCCCCCCCCCCCCCCCCCCCCCCCCCCCCCCCCCCCCCCCCCCCCCCCCCCCCCCCCCCCCCCCCCCACCTCTGTTTCACCTTTTTTATCCGGATGACCAAAGGGCGCTGCTGGGGGCAAATGCTCCGTCCCTATTAACACAAAACTATTTCCGGCATATCTTTAAATTCTTCTGGAATTTGATCACTTAAAATATTTCTTCCTTTTAATTCCGAAAAAGTGACAGAGCTTATCACATTATACTTTGAATAATCTCCCAGGACATATACTCTTTTGCATTGATTCATTGCTGTTTTCTTCACAAGTGCTTCATTAATATCAGGTGTTGTAAAACCATGCACTTTGCTTATTCCATTTGTACCAAAAAATCCTTTTGTAAAATGATAATTTTTAAGTGCCATCACAGCTTCACTTCCAATAATCGCTTCTGTAGAGCTTTTTAATTCTCCACCGATCATGAAAACACGTACTCCTTCTGCCGCAAGTCTCTGTGCATGTGCAACTGCATTTGTCACAAATGTTGCACTTCTTTCCTCAAGATATTCAATCATGTATCCTGTTGTGGTTCCTGCGTCCAAATACACAAAATCTTTTGGTTCAATCAAGGACGCTGCATATTTCGCTATTCTCTTTTTCTCTTCTATCTGAACTTCTGTCTTTTGTGCTACTGTAGGCTCTGATGACAAAACTGAATCTTCCAGTGCGATGGCACCTCCAAAAACTTTCACAAGTCTACCAGCTTTATCAAGAGCTGTAATGTCTCTTCTTGCTGTCGATTCTGAAATATTCAATAATTCTGTTAATTCATTTACAGTTATGCTGCGTTTTTTCTCTAAAACTTCTAATATCAACGCATAACGCTGTTCTGATAGCATATGATCCTCCGATTCTTTTCCGGCTTCATGAAAAGTCTACTTTCGGTATTCTTTGTACTCCTTCACATTTGTCTCTCGCACAATTTTACGGATAGGTAAAATGTTTCCAGGAGATACCGACAGTTCATCAACTCCCATAACCAGAAATTCCTTTGTAAGTTCGCGATCTGCACCAAGTTCTCCGCAAATTCCTGCCCAAATACCAGCTTTATGTGCATTATTCACTACCATTGAGATCATCCGCAGTACTGCCGGATGATGGGGATCATAGAATTCATCAAGTGCTGTATTCTGCCTGTCTATCGCCAGTGTATACTGTGTCAGGTCATTCGTTCCAATACTAAAGAAATCCACTTCCTTTGCCAGTTGATCACTTATCATAACCGCTGCAGGAGTTTCAATCATAATTCCCTGCTCTGGCTCTCTATACTCAACACCTTTTTCTTCCAATTCAGCCTTCACCTGTGTAACAATATCCTTGATTCTTTGTATTTCTTTTACACTGGTTATCATAGGATACATGATTGCAATCTTCCCATACACACTGGCCCTGAAAAGTGCCCGAAGCTGTGTTTTGAATATTTCCGGACGTTTCAAACAAATTCGTATTGCTCGACATCCCATGGCTGGATTCTCTTCTTTTTCCATCTTAAAATAATCACATTGTTTATCTGCACCGATATCCAATGTCCGGATAATAACACGTTTTCCAGCCATAGTTTCTGCTACAGCCTTATATATTTGAAACTGCTCTTCTTCTGTCGGGTAATCCTCTCTCTCAAGATAAATAAATTCACTTCGAAATAGCCCAATTCCACCTGCATCATTCTGTAAAACTGTTGCCAGATCTTTTGTATTACCAATGTTAGCATATAACAGAATTTTTTGACCGTCAAGTGTGATATTCTCCTTACCCTTTAAGGTTTCAAGTAATTTCTTTTTCTCTAATTCGATCTTCTGAAACTCTTTCATTTTACCTAAAGTCACTTCATCCGGATCTACATAGATAATGCCGTTTGTGCCATCTACAATCCCAAGTTTTCCATTTACCGTATCATCTACCGGAAGCTTTGTTCCGACTAATGCCGGAATCCCCATCGTTCTGGCAAGTATTGCAGAATGTGAATTCAGCGAACCGTGCACGGTTACAAAAGACAACACTTTATCCTTATCAAGCTGTACTGTTTCGGACGGTGCCAGATCATCCGCAACGATAATTGAAGGTTCTTGAGATTCTACACCTTGAGATTCTTCACCTTGCAAAACAGTTAATAATCGTTCAGATATGTCTTTTACATCCGCCGCACGCTCTTTCATATAATCATCATCCATCGAAGAAAACATCCGGGCAAAATTATCTGCGGTCTGTGCTACTGCATATTCCGCATTGACTTTCTGCATTTGAATCATATTTTCTATGGATTCTGCATAATCATCATCTTCCAGCATCATCTGATGAATTTCAAAAATTGCCGCATTTGCCTCGCCGACTTCTCTCAATGCCTTGTCATATAATTCCTGAAGCTGCTGAATTGCAGTTGCTGTCGCTTCATGATAACGTTCTACTTCTTTTTCGACATTCTCTATTTTTAACCGCTTTACCTGTTGCTCTGCTTTACTATAAACACTAATTTTTCCTATGGCAATTCCGCCGAATACACTTTTCCCTTTATATATCTGCATCGTCCATATCTCCTCAATGCTATGGTTTACAGGTTCTCTTTCATAAATTTGCTAATTGATTCGTATGCAGCCTCTTCATCTGCGCCTTCAAACGTAATAGTTACTTCATTGTCTTTCTTAACCCCAAGTCCCATAATTCCAAATATTTTCTTACAATCACCGGTTTTTCCTTCTTTTGTAAGCTTAATACTACATTCAAACGCCTTTGCCGCCTTAACTAATTCTCCTGCCGGACGAGCATGGATTCCTTCTGCATCTGTGATCACATATTTAAATTCTTTCATATCTTTTCTCTTCTTTTCCCTGTGGGTATTCTTCAATATTCTTTTTTAATACACCAAGCAGTACGGTAGTACGGCTGTACCGACCACCAAAGCCAGAACATACATTAACGCGTTTCCAACTACCGGGAACACAAATATTCCACCATGAGGTGCCATAAGCGTACAGCCAAATGCCATAGAAAGTGATCCTGCAACTGCAGATCCTATAATGCAGGAAGGCAATACATGAATCGGATCTGATGCTGCATATGGAATCGCTCCTTCAGTAATAAATGCAAGTCCCATAATAATATTTGTAGGTCCTGCTTCTCTTTCTTCTTTTGTAAACTTCTTTTTAAATAAAAGCGTAGCTATTGCTATAGCGCAAGGAGGAATCATACCACCTATCATAACCACTGCCATAATATCATAGTTTCCGGCTGCAATTGCTGCTGTTCCAAATACATATGCAGCTTTATTGAACGGTCCCCCCATATCGATTGCCATCATTCCTCCCAGGATCATACCTAATATCACTTTACTGGTGCCACCCATACTTGTCAACCCATTGTTAAGTGCCATATTAATACCACCCATAACCGGTTCCACTACAAATAATGTAATCACACCTACAAGTAAAATACCTACTAACGGATAAATCAAAACCGGAGCTATTTTTTCCAAAGCCTCCGGTAATTTATCGCATATTTTCCGAAGTAAGATTATCGTATATCCAGCTACGAATCCTATCACAAGCGCACCAAGGAATCCGGATTTCCCGTTTGCAGCCATCAGTCCCCCGACAAATCCAAGTGCAAGTGCCGGTCTGTCTCCGATTGCCATAGCGATATATCCCGCCAATATCGGAAGCATAAATCCAAAAGCAATACCACCCAGATTCTTAAACCATGCAGCAAGCGGCGTAATCGTACCAAAATTAGCTCTTTCAACAATATCTAAGGTATTCATATCAACACAAATTCCATTGATTAAAAAAGCAATTGCAATTAGAATTCCTCCTCCCACAACAAACGGAAGCATATGAGAAACTCCATTCATCAATTGTGTATAAATCTGATGTCCAACACCACCACTGGTTTTCTTCGCTTTTGCCACCGATCTGGTTCCTGAAGCCGCATGGTAAATTGGTGCATTTCCTGCAATTGCTCTGTCAATCAGTTCTTCTGCTTTACTAATACCATCTGACACCTGACATTCAATTACTTTTTTCCCATCAAAACGCTCCATTGGAACCTGCGCATCCGCTGCGACAATATCAGGGTAACCGGCTCTCCATCCAAAGAATCAAAATCAACGCCGTCTCTCACCACCATAGCAGCAAGTCCCGGTTTTGTAACTGCATTACATTTTCCATGTGGGATAGCAATTCCCTCGCCAATCCCTGTTGTACTTTCTTCTTCTCTTAAGTAAACCTGCTTACGATAAGCCTCTGTATCAGCAATCTTGCCACTCTGAACCATCAGTTCCACAATCTGATCTAATGCCTCACTCTTATTTTTCGGTGCTGCATCCAGAGAAATACTTCTCTTATCCAATAATTCTGTAATTCTCATCTTCATTCCTCCTAACGATCACATACTTGTTGATAAACACGTTGGATTTCTTCTTTAGTTGCCAGTAAATCCGAAAAAGCACTTGCACTTCCAGCTGAAACGCCCATATGAAATGCATATTCATAATTCTGTTTCTCCATCCATCCCGCAACAAATCCTGCCACCATTGAGTCGCCTGCACCAACAGCATTTTTTAATACTCCTTTAGGTGCGGACGTAGCATAAATCTTTCCATTTTCCGCAGCCAAAACCGCTCCTTCGCCAGCCATAGATACTAATACGTTAGCAGCTCCCATTTCCTGAAGTCTTTTAGCATAAGGGATAACTTCCTCTCTTGTCTTTAATTCCACCTGAAATATCTCCCCCAATTCATGGTTATTCGGTTTCACCAAAAACGGATGGTATTCCAATACATTTAACAACAGCTCCCGAGTCGCATCCACGACACATGTAACCCCTCTTCCCTGAAGCTTATCCATGATTCTCCGGTAAATATCATCAGGCATCGTACTCGGAATACTTCCTGCTAAAATCAAGATGTCATCCTTCCCCAGAATATCCAGTTTCTTCATTAGTTGTTCAACCGCTTCTTCATTAATATCAGGACCAGATCCATTAATCTCCGTTCCATCAATCGATTTTAGCTTCAGATTAATTCTTGATATTCCATGATCAAGTTCAATAAAATCCGATTTTACTCCTGACAATTTCATACATCTGATAATCTCTTTACCAGTAAACCCGGCAACAAATCCCAATGCGGTATTCTCAATTCCGAGATTTCCAAGTACAGTTGATACATTGATTCCTTTTCCTCCCGGAAGAAGTAACTCAGAATTCGTACGATTGGTCAAACCCAATCTAAAATTGTCAACAGAAACAATGTAATCCAGCGATGGATTAAACGTAACCGTATAAATCATCTTTTTACCTCCTGTCTTTTTTATGATTGTATTATATCTTCATTTTCAGTCATAGTCAATCATACTAATCCGCAAACATTCAATTTCCGTTTTAGATATATTGCACAAATTTGATTTATTTTGATTATTTATGATTGTTTTGTCTTTTCTCCGTTTTCGCAGAAACAGAGGTGGGGACAGAAGCAGAGGTGGGGACAGCATCGCTACGATAATTCCGGTAATCATAACCCAAATAACCTGTACCGTCACAGAAGCATTCGGTACCGCAAACAGGAGTATTCCGGTAATCGGCAAGAGCACTGCCGACAAAAGCATCCATGGACGTGCTTTTCCTTCTTTTGTCTTTGTACGATCGATCAGCTGTCCCATTGCGATGTTTGTAACTGCATCAATTACTTTGGACAGAATCGGAAATACCATCAAGAATGCACCGCCCCAGACGCCTGTAAGCTTCAGTACATCCGCATAATAGACATTTAGATAAGATGCAAGTACTGCATTCAGCAAGAGTGCTCCTGCCGGTCCCACCAAATACCCCAACCATTTCTCACCTTTTGTCACATCTGCCGATTTGATCCGGCTGGCCGGAAGCCAATTCTTTTTTGTATCCCTCATTTTTATCTTCTCCTTATTTTATATAGCTTGCTATCATTATTTTCCCAGCATTGCTGCAATCCCCTTAAGATAGTGTCCATTAGCCATCTGAAGTAATCCCTTCGCAAGTGAATCATTCATTGTACCTCCACTGTTAATGATCGCTGCACGAAGCGGACAGTCCACCGCACAGATCAGTGTCATGCGATAAGACGGATTTGACATATCTTTTTTTCCGCCATAACTTTTTGCAATAATATTTTCCGTTACTTTATACTGAATCTTCATATCACTGTAGGCAAATGTGGTATAAGAAAGTCCATATCCAAATGGATAGCGTACCTCTTTATCTGCCTTGTCATAATAGCGGTATCCCACATAGATACCTTCCCGGTATTCTACATTTTTCTTTTCAAACGTCTCCCTTGAAGCCACATCCTGATAGGACAGCGGCCAGGTCTCTGTCAATTTTCCGGACGGAACTGCTTTTCCCGTCAGCAGATTATATGCCGCCTCTCCTCCTGCCTGACCGGGGAGTCCCATGTACAGAATTGCTTTCACTTTTTCTTCCCACGGAATCTCCATGGCACTCCCGCCAAGAAGAAGGACGACCGTATTGTCATTTACGGAAGAAACCGCTTCGATCATTCGGTTATGCCCCTTAGGAAACATCATATTCTCCCGGTCAAGAGCCTCCGATTCATAAGCATCCGGAAGTCCTGCAACGACCACAGCTATTTCATGCTTTGCAGCCGCTTCCTTTGCCGCTTTCAACGATTCCTCTGTCACATTTCCATCCGCGTCGCAACATGCCACGTATGGGATTTGCATTTTCCGCCAGTCATTGGATGCTAAAATTTCATCCCGATTATCGGAAATACTATGAAAATATCCATACCTGCTGCATGATGCTGAAAGACTACATGAGCAGTGACGACGGCCAGGAACTCCGGCTTCTCCTTCAGGATGCCTTCGACGGATACTGTGATTTCGAATCCAGCAGCTATGGTGAACTGGAAATTGCCGCTTCCTTCCAGGGAAGTGTCTATGCACTGCTGCAGCCGGAAGAGATAAAACAGTTTTTGTGTCATACGGGGACAGGTTCCGTGACTCATAAATGAGTCACGGAACCTGTCCCCTTGGTCAATCCATTTAGGGGTTGTTGTTTAGATGAATCACAGATATAATGAAAGTGTATCTATAATATGAACCCAAAAGGAGGGGAAATATGGCAAGAACAGTCTCCATAGGTTATCAGGAATTTGACGAATTAATATCACAGAACTTTTTCTATATTGATAAAACACATTTCATCAAGGAATGGTGGAATAGTGGTGATAAAGTGACTTTGATTACCCGTCCCAGGCGATTTGGGAAAACCCTCACGATGAGTATGACAGAGCAATTTTTCTCCGTAGATTATGCTGAAAAATCAGCATTATTTGCTAATTTAGCCATTTGGAAGGACAAAGATTTTCAAGCTCTTCAAGGAAGTTACCCGGTTATATATCTTACATTTGCAAATGTAAAAGAGTCCACTTTTCGCGCAACAAAGCGCAGATTAGGTCAGATTATAACAGATTTGTATAATAAAAACAGATTTCTTCTGGAAAGTGATTATCTGTCAGACGACGAAAAAACAGCTTATAAAAATATAAATATGAACATGGATGATGTCATAGCAACTATGGCAATTCATAAATTATCAGAATATCTTTATCGATATTATCATAAAAAAGTGATTATTCTTCTTGACGAATACGATACTCCAATGCAAGAGGCTTATGTTAACGATTATTGGAATGACTTAACTGATTATATGAGAAGCATGTTTAATGCCACCTTTAAAACCAATCCCTATCTGGAACGTGCAGTCATGACAGGCATAACCAGAATCAGCCGTGAATCGATTTTTTCAGATTTAAACAATCTGAAAGTAATTACTGCCACTTCAGATGAATATGCCGACTGCTTTGGTTTCACAGAAGAAGAGGTCTTTTCTGCATTAAAAGAGTATGGATTAACTGATAAAATGCCAGAAGTCAAACAATGGTATGATGGATTCACTTTTGGAAATGTATCCGACATTTACAATCCCTGGTCTATCATTAATTACCTGGATACCCTGAAATTGCGTCCTTTCTGGGCAAACACAAGTTCCAATGCTCTGATTGAAAAACTGATTCGTGAGGGAAGCAAAACTATAAAACAGAAATTTGAACAGTTATTGCATGGGGAAACGATAAGAGAGAGCATCGATGAACAGATTGTGTATAATCAGCTTTCTATGAAAGAAAGTGCTATATGGAGCCTCTTATTGGCAAGCGGCTACTTAAAGGTTACAGATACCGAATTCAGGGAATCTACCGGACAAATGTATTACGATCTGGCCTTAACCAACAAAGAATCCTATATCATGTTTACCAACATGGTACATGGATGGTTTGCCGAATCGGACAGCGGTTACAATGATTTTGTAAAAGCAATGCTGTTAGATGATATCGAAGCCATGAACCATTACATGAATCAGGTTGCGCTCATTACTTTCAGCGCCTTTGATACTGGAAAACATCCTGCAAGGAAATCCGAACCCGAACGTTTCTATCACGGCTTTGTGTTAGGACTGATGGTGGATTTAGCTGATCAATACACAATTACTTCTAATCGTGAAAGTGGATTTGGCAGATATGATGTCCTTCTGGAACCCAAAACGGATGAATCCGATGCGATTATCATTGAATTCAAAGTAAGAAATCCGCAAAGGGAAAAATCGTTGCAGGATACTGCGCAAAATGCTTTGCTGCAGATTGAAGAAAAACAATACGCAGAGGCTCTGATCGCCAAAGGGATCCCGGCAGAGCGGATCCGCAAATATGGCTTTGCATTTGAAGGGAAAACCGTCCTGATTGAAAAGCTATCATGATTCTCACAATCACATAATACAGGCAGCCCCCTCTCCGTTATTCGGTAAGAAATAATCGAATATACGAAGAGGGTTTTATATGTTCATTTATCTCCTTATTTACTATTCTCATTCTTATGCATCCCAAAATAGAATATTACATTTAGAACAATTCCAAACATAGTAGCAGCCGGTGCGGCAAAACCGATTTTTGTTAAGCTTGCGTTGGGCTGAATACTCATATAATATGCCAACGGAAGACGTACAAGCAGTGTCTGCACTAACCCCTGTATCATCACCCAAAGCGTTTTGTCATGCCCATTGAAATAGCCTACCATGCTGAATAGAATCGCAGTGACTATCGTTTCCAAAGCAAATCCTTTTAAATAGTCAAACCCATTTTGAACGACCGCCGCGTCCGTGGTAAAGATTCCGGTCAAAAGGTCTCCCCTAAACAGTATGAATATAAATACGAAACAACCAATTGTCAAACCGATGCCAATGCCTGTAAACATTGCTTTTTTGGCACGTTTTTCATTCCCTGCACCCACATTCTGCGAAACAAAAGATGCCATCGACTGCATCAGCGAACTTGGTATCAGCAATGCAAAATTTACAATCTTACATGCTACACCATATCCTGAAGACGCCTCTAAGCCCAGTCTGTTGACAAATGCACAAAGAGCAAGAAATGACATCTGCGTGAGACACTCCTGAAGTGCAAGCGGAAATCCGATCTTAAGTGCCCGCCTGCATGATTGTTTATGTTGAAATCTTCTTTCGAAATCTTAAATGGCAGTTCCTTTTTAACAAGCAGGAACAATGCAAAAACAACACTGATCGCCTGCGCGGTTACCGTTGCAATCGCTGCACCTGCAGCATCCAGATGAAATCCTGCCACCAACACCAGGTCACCTATAACATTGACCACACATGCTATTGCCACAAAAATCAAAGGCGATCTGCTGTCTCCAAGTCCTCTGAAAATTGCGGCCAGATCATTATAAGCAACAATAAAAAATATACCCGCCCCACAGATACGCACATACACAGAAGTTAATCCAATTGCCTCCTCAGGCGCCTGCATAAGCAATGAAATCGGACGCGAGAAGCATACCATTAGAACAAAAAGCACTGCTGACATAATAGCAAATACGATTGTTGCTCCTCCGATCAAAGAGCCGATCTGCTCCTCTTTCTTTTCGCCTATGAACCTTGCGATTAGAACAGTAATTCCCATCGCAAGCTGTACAATAATAAACGTAACAAGATTCAGCACCTGACTTCCTGTAGATACTGCCGAAAGCCCTGATGTAGTACCGAATCTCCCCACCACCATCAAGTCTACCGCCCCGTAAGCCGCTTGTAAAATAAGTGCTCCCAGTATCGGTATCATAAAAGTGATTAATTTTTTAATAATACTCCCCTGCGTAAAATCCGAATTGGAATTATTCAAGATGAATCCTCCTTTCACACATAACCTGATACAATTTCTTTATAGTAGAAATCATACTATCAGCCTCTTCTTCTGAAATATGGTCTAAATACTTCGACAGTTCACTATAATACTTTCTATCGTATTTATCAGACAGTTTTTCTCCTTCTTCTGTAATAGAAATATAAGTGATACGTCCATCTTCTTCCGATGAAGATTTAGCAAGATAACCTTTTGCCACCATTTCCTTAACCGTTCTGGTAACTCCCGGTCTCGGAAGGTTCAGTTCCTCGCTGACATCCGAAATTTTCACTTTTCTATTTTGAGCTTCCAGTTTATGAATCGTATCCAAAAACTGGATATAAGAAGGTGCTACCCCATCCGGTAATTCAGGAAGCATATCCCGGATTCTTTTTGCCATATAACAGGCATCCATCATTCTTTTTATTTTTTCAGTTTCCATAAACCCTCTCTTTATTGCCGCTATTAGTTACCATTGGTAATTATATGGTGTAGTTCTTTTATTGTCAAGTCAAATTCTGTACTTATTCTATTCTTCTCTTTTTTGCACTAAATCCGGTTGTACCATTCTTTTCCTATCCACCGGTACTATTCAATATGTTTGCCATTTCCATTCAGTCATTTTCGCTATTCATCAACACTATACAGGCAACCCAATAAAAAGAAAAACACCGAAGCATGATAGCCATTTTCATACCTCGGCGTTTTTCTAGCCTATACATCCATACATTACTTCCGATTGGCGATTTAGCAAAGCGCTCCCCCTAATGCTCTGCAGGCCTCCAAAGCTTCCTCATCCGGTGCTTCATTGCAAATCACACTCTCGCATGCAAGCACTGCTCCGGCGCTGCCGCAGGCATCTTCCCAACTTCGCATCCATTCACCGTCGCCCCATCCGTAAGAACCGAATAAAGCAACTTTTTTCCCGCCAAGTGCTCCTTCGCAGGCATCCCACATCGGCTGGAATTCTGTTTCCTCCAACACCTCCGCTCCCATAGCCGGGCACCCGAATGCAATCGCATCATATTGCTTTACCATAGAAGCACCAAACTCCGACGCTGCAAATAATGCGGCTTCTGCTGCTTTTTCCTTAATTCCTTCCATTACGGCGTATGCCATCTGTTCGGTATTGCCGGTTCCACTCCAAAAAACAACTGCAATTTTACTCATATTGTATACCAACCTTTCTTAGTTTCTATCATCAAACAGCTACTGTGAGCCGTTCAATACTTTTGCCGTTTGCCCATTGAGAGCAATATACGTCTGTACATTTTTTATAGCGTGCAAATTGTTTTTTTGCACTTTTTTCATCTCCATATACTTTCCAGCATCCTACAAATTTATAACCTTCGGCGTGATTTTCGATAAATCCACGCACATCCTCGGGCGGATATCCCAGAAACAGTCCGATTTCATGCGGGAAATCCCCCGACTCCTGCAAACGTCTGCTTAACCGTACCACACATTTGTCACAGTCCCCGGTGGAATATCCACATGCTCTCAGAATTTCCCCTGCCTCTTCTACAGCCAGATCATTTTCCAATTTGTCAGGACGATAAAGGTAGATCAGTACCCACTGTTCACATACCTGAATCGGGATCACCCGTATTCCCTTCGGTGCAAGTCGTTTGTTCAATGATCGCACTGCCAGAATCAACTCTTTTTTATCCGAACACGGACAGTTGAACAAGTTGCCGGTCTTTAACCCTGCCAATGTGGGTGAACAATGACGGATAATCATTTCATCAGACATACTGCGTCCTCCTGTTTGATATTTTCATCTAAAATAGTTTTAAGCGCCGACATAGAACTGGTATGTGACCGCACCACCTTTACATCAAGTCCTTTTGTTTCATTCAACGCATTTCGCACCATTTTGTGTGATACTGTGCTGGTAAATAATACCATCAGATCGGGACATCCGATTCCTTTCAAACTGCTTTTCTGTTTTGGAAATACTTTCGCATCACACTGATATTCCTGGCATAGATCCTTGTACTGACGAACCATGCATTCATTTCCTCCGATAATCACTACGCTCATTTTATGTATCTCCTTTCTTTTGTTAGTTTTGCCTAACATCGGGTTTTAAAGAAAACGCCATGTAGGCGTTTCTTTGTCTTAATTTGTATAGCCGTTCAGTACGGATATAAACATTTAAGTTAGCTTTTGCTAACTATTTATATATTATCTGTTTCTGCTCCCATTGTCAATCCATATTCTCGTATTGATTATTTTCCTCATTTCGAATCCAGCTAAAAAAATTATTCAACATTTTTCAACGCTTCTTCCATCGGAATCTTTCGGATCCTCCGAAAATCCAGCACCAGCACCATCAAATACCCAAGAAGCACAAAGACAAACATCTTTATATATCCTATCGGTTCTATCACAAAAGCAAACCAGCCACTGTATTCAGACATAATACTTTTCCATGCCTGATTCATAACCATAGCGCCTAATATCACGCTCACCGTATCTGCCACAATCACTACCATTGTTGTAGAAAGCAAATACAGACTTGCGATTTCACGGTTTTCATAACCAAGAATCTTCGTCATGGAGATTGCCGTTTCGTTCTTTTCGATAATCAACTTCGTCAGAAGATAGATCAGGACCGCTGACAACAGAATACACAAAATCTGAAAATACTGCAATATTCTGGCATTTTTCGTAAATTCCTGCCACCTTGAACTGATACTGCTTATATTCATATTTTTCATCCAGCGTGATGACATCTCCCACTTTCAGATTATACTTTTCAATAAATGGCCGGGAAAGATATACTTCATTTTCTTTCAACGATGCTAAATCTTCGATCCGGATATATTTGCTGTCATCCTTGACCCCATAAACAGATACTTCTTCATCCAGTGCATCCCCTGTCTTCTTCAGTGCCTTCATGCAAAATTGCTCTGCATCTGTAACATCCGTCTGAATCATTTGTCCTTCTTCGTCTTCACAAGATTTCAATACATACTGGTATTTTGCAAACATCAGATTTTCTGCATGATCCTGATAGTACTTCAGCGTAGACGGCATTCCGACCGCCATTGCCAGCATAACCATAACAAAGAAAATACCTGCAAAAAGAACAGCATAATTTGGCATGTTCTGAAATATGATACGCAGACGGAATCTGCTGAAGAACTTCCACTTCGGCAGCCGTATCGTTTTCTTCCGTCTTGTTTTTTTAAGATCACGCCGTAAAAACTGCAAAGGCGTATGCTGCATCATGTAAATGATCACAATCAGATTCACTGCAAGCATCAGGAATACTGGTATCACTGTCGTCTTAATAAATGCATCCGGATTCCATATTGTTTCATAAGCAGGGAGGCTGTAACTGTTATAATACATGGATACTACAACATCTTTGAAGACAGTATAGCCCAACAGGTTACCAACAACAGCTGCAATCATTGTTACAAGCACAGGCATTGCCAGATAATGCCGCACGAGCTCACCCTTTGTATATCCGGATGCCCGCAGGGTGCCAATCGTCTGTGATTCTTTCGCAATGGTATTACTGATGGTGACCGCAAAAATAAATGCAATGATCACAATCAGGATATCCAGCAGGACTCCGCCCATCGCTTCATCTGACCCCATATCATCCGTTGCAAAGTTGACTGCCGGGTTTGCATAACGGGGCAAATAATCCTGAAGTTCATTATCCCACATGACCGTCTGGGTAAGCAAAGCCCTCATAAAATCGTCCGACTGTTTCTTTTCTTCAATCTCATCCATCGGTTCCTGTTCATATCTCCATGCATAGGTATAATGCAACGAACCGGACAGGCGTTCAAAGCCATCTTTCGTCACCATCGCCACATTAAATTTCAGTGCATCAAACATCAGATCTGTACTTTTCTCATGAAGAGTAGAATAATTCACATAGGAAATCAGCCCTGTCACCTGATAGGACTGCTCACTGACGGAAATGGTATCTCCAACCTGAATTCCTGCATTATCTGCATGCATCCGGTCAATGGCAATCTCCTCTTCCGTTTCCGGGAAACTTCCTTCCATCAGGCAGGCCAGATTGATATCCTCTGTTTTTTCATACACCCGTATTGTGCCATCCGACTTTCCGTCATTATCGTGATCTTCCACCTCACTCCGATAGAAATTCTCATATACAGTTACAGGGACTGCCTTTTCACCTGTTTCGATTGCATGAATCAGCTCCTGATCCGCCTTCTCATTCAGTTCAAAGTGCCCATCCTCCAGACAATACTTTTCTTTACCATCCACTGCAGCCTGCATCATGCTCCCATTGGCAACATACATCCCTGAAACAAATCCAATTGTAAGGATTAAAAACAACGCAACCACCAGATATTTTTTCCAGTCACCTTTTAATTCTCTGGGAATGCGCTTTTGAAGCGGATTTTTCACTTTCCTGTCCCTCATACTTGCCACACTCCTTACCATTCAAGCTCCACTGCCGAAATTTTATTTGTATTTTTCTCATTATGGCGCACTCTTCCATCTCTCAGCTTGATCACATGATCTGCCATATTTTTGATAGCTTCATTATGCGTAACCATAATGACCGTATTCTTATACTTTCGATTGATGTCTTCAATCAACTTCAATATTTCCTTGGAAGTCGTATAATCCAATGCACCTGTCGGCTCATCGCAAAGCAGGATATCCGGATTCTTCACAATAGCGCGTCCGATAGAAACTCTCTGCTGCTGCCCGCCGGAGAGCTGGTTCGGGAGTTTATAACGGTGTTCATAGAGTCCCAGAGTCTGTAACAGATCATCAATATCAAGCGGATGATCCGACAGATATGCACCTACCTCAATATTTTCTTTCACATTTAAATTGCCGATCAGATTATACATCTGAAACACATATCCCAGATGCTTCCTGCGGTACTGTGTCAATTCCCTTTCTCCCATATCCTCCAGTTTGTCACCGTTTATGGAAATATAGCCGAAATCGGCACTGTCGATTCCTCCAATAATATTAAAAAGTGTGGATTTTCCCGAACCGGAAGGTCCCAGCAGAACACAGAACTCCCCTTTTGCGGCCGAAAAATTCATCCCGCATAATACTTCCTGGCGGGTGTCCCCACTTCCAAATCCTTTCTTTAAATCTACAACTTCCAAAAAATATCTCTCTTCCTCTGACATAACTACTCCTTTTCTCTTTTCAGTTTTCGCTTTTCTTTTTCCCGTTCTCGTTTCTGTGTTATTTCCATCAATTATCTTTCATTCCTCCTTCTATTTCCATCTGATAAACGAATATGGGGTTAGCTATGGCTAATTCATTATATCATATATATCTTCTAATGATTCACTCAGTCATGAAAACATTTCTCAATAATGCATGTTTGCATACAAAAAAATCGTGGCAATGCAGGAGCCCCTCTCTCCATACATTGCCACGAAACAAAAGATATTAGATCTATATTATTTATTGACTCATGCGATTACTGACCGATCACTGCTGCAGTATGTGCAATATAAATTTCCTGAATCTTAGCAATTCCTCCAAGACCAGCAATCTGTGTTTCTATACTTTCAAATTCTCCGGAAGCTTCAAACATACTCTTCCATGAGTCTTCGTCGTCTCCGGCCATGTCATTATTGGCATGATCGCCGGCCACTACCATCAGCGGACGAAGGATTACTTTTTTATACCCTGCCTGGGAAACAGCTTCAATGACAGCTTCACATGCAGTTTCTTCCGGCTCTCCTTCGACAGTTCCGATAAACACGTTCTCATATCCAAGGGCAGACATCTGTGCCTGCATCTGGCTGTAAGACACCTTCGCGGTATGAGAAGTTCCATGTCCCAGGAACACAAAAGCAGCACCATCCTCTTTTGCAGCATCCAGGCTGTCATAGCCTGCTTCGCTGACTGCTTCCGCAGTAATTGCCTCAGCAACTGCTGCCTTATCGTCATTGACAGTTTCCGCATCTGCACCCACTTCTCCAAGCAGAGGTTCTGCAACTTTTACACTCTCAAATTTGTCCGCATATGCCTCAACAGATTCCATCAATTCATCATACTCTGCGCCATGCATCAGGTGTGTCGGCTGGACAACCAGATTCTTTACGCCGTTTGCGACCGCTCGCTCCAGTGCCTGATCCATATTGTCAATGCATTCTCCGTCTCTTGCCTGAATATGATTGATAATGATCTGCGCGGTAAAGGCTCTTCTTACAGACCAGTCCGGATACGCTTCCTGAAGTGCATCTTCAATTCCTTTAATATCCTCTACACGGCTGTCATTAAAAGATGTTCCGAAGCTGACAACAAGAATCTCATTTTCTCCGATATCATCCTGATTCAGCGGATCATCCTTGGATGCATCGCCTGTATCTCTTCCAAAGTAATCCGGATCTGCATTTTCACCTTCTACCAGTTCCTTCTGGGCGTCTGTCAGTGCGTCCCAGGCTTCTTTCGCTTTCTTACACTGTTCATCCGTCTCATCCGTTCTTTGCTGTACATAGATTGCGTCAATCAGCGCTGCCACCTCATCCGCAGCCTTCTGATCCTCGTTTTCTGTACTTTCTTCCTTGTCGTTTTCTACTGTTGTTTCCGCATTTTCATCGCTTTTTCCGGAACATCCTGACAGAACCAGGGTTCCCACCAATGAAACAGCCAGTAAAATAGTTACCAGTTTTTTCTTCATCCTGCTCCTCCTTCATTTTCTGGCCATTTCCGATATATTCTCATTCGCTTTTAAGTCTGCAGGATAAAAATCTCGTAGACAAAAAAGCCCTTTTCCATAAAAATGGTAAAAGGGCGTAATGAATACATAACAAAACAGCACTCCCGGCAGATACAGGCATCGCCCGGGAATGTATCATTTCCATTATGATCGGTTGCGACCAGTTACTCGTGATCTGTGGGTCCTTCCCCACTCCGTTTTTCAATAGGCAGGTCTCCTGGCTTACGGATCTTAATCTAAGGCCGCCTTCCCAATTGCTCAGTGACATAAATGGCCTTGCACTCCCCGATCACAGTGACGAGTTCGTACAGGATTTGCACCTGTTTCCCTTTTAATCAGACAACCGGTGATTGTCTGAACCTATCAAGCTTACCTTATCATATACTGCAAAAAATGTAAAGACTCCGGAAATAGAAATATCTTACAGAAAGGAAAGCAGGAGCAAGGGTACTGATGAGTATCACCTTGCTCCTGCTCTTTGTGCTCACTTATATTTCTTTGCTACTATTTATTCTTCTTCTCCTTCGCCAGTAGTGCTGCCCCCAGCGCGCCGGCATACCGTCCGTTTTCAGTAGGTTCCACCGTCTTTCTGATTTTTGCAGAAAGGATTCTGGTAAAATATGTACTGTGACTCAACCCTCCTGTCAGAATAATCTTATCTGACAGTGCCTTCTTCTGGCTCAACTGTGCCACCTTAGATGCTACGGAATCAACGACCCCCGCCGCAATATCTTCACGATTTTTCCCGACACCGATATAATTGATGACTTCGGACTCTGCAAATACGGTGCAAAGAGAACTGATTGGTAAGACTGTTCCGCTTTCAGCCATATCAAAAAGCTCCTGAAGCGTGATTCCGAGACGATTTGCCATAATCTCCAGAAATTTCCCGGTCCCGGCGGAACATTTATCATTCATCAGGAAATCCTGCACGGTTCCGTTCTCGACCAGGATTACTTTGGTATCCTGTCCGCCCACATCAATAATCGTACAATTATCTCCTGCCATCTGTCTTCCGCCTCTTGCATGACATGTTATTTCGGTAATCACATAATCTGCAAAATCTACAGCAATTCTTCCATATCCGGTCGCTGCAACTTTTGTCTCATCAGACATGACATCCACTCCTTCTGCAAGAAGTTTCTCCTTGATAAGTAAGGTGGTCTCCTTGCTGCTCCATCCTGTAGGCAGTACAAATTGAAGCTCCTTATCCCCGATCACAGCAACTTTGGATGCTGTGGATCCGATATCTATTCCAACGTAATTCATATTCCTACCTCTTCTAACAATATTGATCTCTGTGTGGATTCAAATCCATTTCCACTTCGGTGATTTTCAAGATCTCTATATCATGTTCACGAATACACTGCCGGATCACCTCAAGATCTTCTTCTTTCACCATTAGTGAAATACCGCAGCATTTACTCGCACTTCTGGGGGTCGGGGCAATCACTGCCCAAACCCCCAGTTTTTTTAATTCTTTATAGAGACGCATTCCATTATCATGATTGGGAAACAATACATAATGCTGTATTTTCTGCATAGCTCTATGTTCCTCACATTTTTTAATTATTCAGCATTTCCACAAATGCACTGACTCTGGTACGAAGCTGCTGTGCATCACTGTCTGTATAATCTGTCTCAATTCCAAGAACCGGAATACCTGCTTCTTTCATCGCACGTTCTACAAAGTAGCCTTCTGTATCGTACAGATTACAGAATTTCAGATTCACATCAATGATACCGTCAACCTTGTACTCTTTCGCAAGACGTAAAATGTCATCAATTCTTGCGTGATTCGGCGTGAAGCAAGCACAGTTGATATTCATATACCGCTCAGAAAGAGCCATGATCTGGTCTTCCAGCGTTTCTTTTGTCTCATCCACATAGTTCTCGAAGTAGCGTGTTCCCGTACACATTTCTTCACATACCACAACCGCTCCGCTTGTCTCTACGATATTATGAAGCTTCCAGTTCGGAATTGCAAGCGGTGTTCCAGTCAGCATGATACGTTTCGTACCTGCGGGAACGACGCTGACACCATCTTTGATACGCTGTTCAAGCTCATCACAGAGCTTATTTGTCATCTGAGTAAATCTTGCCGGATCATCATAGAAAGCAATCTGGGAAATCACAAGCGCATCTGTACCGCTGATCGGAAGTGTCTCGCTCTTACGGCATTCATACAGTCTTGCGAGTGCTTTTCTCTTGTTATTGATCAGCTTAATGCTATCAGCCAGTTTTTCAGCCGTTACTTTATTTCCGGTAAATTCTTCTACCTTGTCTTTCAGAGCCGTAATTTCTTCTGCCCATGCTTTGACATCTTTTGCCCGCTTCATCTGCGGAAGATCCATAACATATACCGGAACGTCTTCAGAAAGAATTTCCCAAGCCTTTTTCTTACCGTCGCAGGTTGTCTCCCCGATATACATATCTGCGATTCGGAAGAATGGGCAGGTACGATCCAGTCTTGCTCCAACAGATGCTTTGATCAGCGGACAGGTATTGGTCGGAAGCACTCGTTCACCTCCCGGTACCCAGAACTGAGATCCCCCACACAGTCCTGTTGCAATTGCATCCGCTGCGAAAATAATCTCATCCGGAACATAGATACAGAAAGTTCCGAATACTTTCCCGCCCTTTTTCTGATGCTCAATCAGTTCCGCCGGTCTGATTCCGTGAATATCCGCTACAACCATGTTATAGTAATCCATTCCCTCCGGTCTGTTCTCCTGTGATAAAAACACATCCCCGAATGCCTGTGGAAGTACCGCACACAACTGGTCATGCAGTTCCAGATTCATCCCCAGTTCTTCCCACATTTTGCGATTATCAGCCATTTTGCTTGTCCTCCTTAATAAAATTATTTCTCAATAAAACTCTAACTATAGAGTATCATTTTTTGGGAGTACAGGCAATTTCATTTCCTGATTTATCCATTGATATTTATAATGCACATCACTATATATAGTTATCATCTATATGTGTCACTTTATAAGATTTTTAGGATACCTTCTACACAACGATCAATTTCCGAAAACGTATTGCTGGCACTAAATGCAAATCGGACCGTTCCCTGCGGAAAGGTATGGAGAGACTGATGAGCTGCCGGCGCACAGTGGAGCCCGACTCTTGTCATCACACCGCATTCCTGTTCCAGTTCAAATGCCGCAACCGCATTATCGATTGTCAGGAAATCCAGCGAGACAACCGCCACTCTGTCTTGCACATCTTTTCTTCCTACAATGCGCACCTGTGGAATCCTTTTGACTTCGTTCAGTAAATATTCCGTCAGTTCCATCTTTTTATCATGAATCGCTTTCAGTCCCTGCTCCCGGATATAGTCAAGTGACGCATGAAGCCCTATGATTCCGGGCAGATTCATGGTTCCACTCTCATATTTATCCGGCAGATAATCCGGCATCAGAAGGGAATCGGACTGACTTCCGGTTCCTCCGGCAATATACGGCTCCATTTTCTTATCCAGCCGTTCGGATATGAGAAATCCTCCGATCCCCTGCGGTCCCAGTAATCCTTTGTGCGCCGTAAATGCCAGAAAATCAACCTGACACTCCTGCATGTCTACCGGAAGCGTCCCGGCACTCTGTGCCGTATCTACTGCAAAAAATAATCCATACTCTTTGCAGATACTTCCAATCTCACGAATCGGCACAACCGTTCCGCACACATTCGATGCGTGCGTCATGATAACTGCCTTCGTATTTATCCGGATCCGTTCTCTCAAATCTTCCGGATCAAGATTTCCTTCTTCATCCACCGGAACAATATCGTAGTCCACACCTGCCAATTTCATCTGTTCCAGCGGACGCATCACAGCATTATGTTCCAGACCGCTGACCAGAACATGATCTCCGTTTTTTAAAAATCCCTTGATAAAATAATTCAGCGAATAGGTGATTCCCGGCGTAAAAATCACATTTCTTGAATCGGTTCCATGGAACAACTGTACAAGCTGATCCCTTGTCTCCAGTACAACACTTTCCACTTCATACGCCCCTGCATAATTTCCCCGGTTGATATTAAATGCTCCATTTTTCAAGAGCTCCGAAACTGCTTCCTGTACTCCCGGAGCCTTTGGCCATGAAGTACTGCCGTTGTCAAAATAGATTTTTTCTTCCATACCATTTCTCCATATGTTTTTTTCTATATTAACACAGTCTCTATCGTTATAGCAAATTTAAAAAATTCACTTGGATTCTCTCCAAGTGAATTCAAACTCCGCCTTATTTATCCTTTTTCCCACAGCTCTGGCTGCAGTGTCCGCAGTCACATCCACAGCAGCTTTTCCCATTTTTCTTATTTCTTCTCAGGATCGCGACCGCACCGCCCACAATGACCACTACCAAAAGAATAACGATTATATCTGCAATATTCATTTCAAACCTCCTGTTTTACATACCATCCTTGATACAGATCATCCACTTTACATCCCGACTGCAATACAGATAAATCTTGCAATAAATGCTGCAATCCAGGCAACCGCGCACTGCCAGAAGACAACGCCGACCGCCCATTTTGCGCCCAACTCCCGCTTGATGGAAGCAATGGCAGCAACACAAGGTGTATATAAAAGAGAAAACACCAGCATCGTTGCTGCGGAAACGGTCGAGATTGCAGTCTGAATACTGCTGCCAAACAGGATTTCCATAGTAGACACTACACTCTCCTTGGCCATAAATCCACTGATCAGAGATGTTACGATCCTCCAGTCGCCAAGTCCGAGCGGAGCAAGTACCGGAGCAATCCATCCGGAAATCATCGCCATCAGGCTATCAGAAGAATCCGCCACCATGTTCAGATGCAGGTCAAAGCTCTGCAGGAACCATACCACGATTGTTGCAATCAAGATTACGCTAAACGCTTTGCTTAAAAAATCTTTTGCCTTTTCCCACAAAAGCTGTGCCACATTTTTCACGCCGGGCATTCGATAATTCGGAAGCTCCATAACAAAAGGAACCGCTTCTCCTTTGAATAACGTATTCTTAAATAGAAGCGCAACCAGTATCCCGACCGCGATTCCAAGAAGATAGAGCCCCGTCATAATAAAGCCACCTTTCCCCGGGAAAAACGCGCTCACGAAGAACACATAAATCGGCAGCTTTGCTGTACAACTCATAAACGGAGTCAGGAAAATCGTCATTTTTCGGTCCCGCTTACTCGGGAGTGTTCTGGTCGCCATGACCGCCGGAACCGTACATCCAAATCCAATCAGCATTGGCACAATGCTTCGTCCTGAAAGGCCGATCTTGCGCAGAAGTTTATCCATGAAAAATGCAACTCTGGCCACATAACCACTGTCTTCCATAATGGAAAGAAAGAAGAACAACGTAACAACAATCGGCAGAAAACTAAGAACACTTCCAACGCCACCGAAAATACCATCAATCACAAGCCCATGGAGTGCATGATTCACATGAGCTGCCGTCATCCACTGATCCACTGCTGCGGTCAGTGCCTCAATCCCGGATTCCAGAAGCCCTTGCAAAAAGGCCCCGATCACATTGAATGTCAGAAAGAATACCGCTCCCATGATTGCGACAAAGCATGGAATCGCTGTCCATTTTCCCGTAAGGATACGGTCGATTTTTTCCGAACGTAAACGTTCCTTGCTTTCTTTCGGTTTCTTTACAGTACGTTCGCATACATACTCAATGAAATCAAAACGCATATCCGCAATGGCAGCACTTCGATCCATGCCTCCCTCTTTTTCCATCTGTACCACGATATGCTCGATCATATCCATCTCGTTCTGATCCAGCTGAAGCTGTTCCAGAATCAGAGAATCTCCCTCGATGACTTTCGTTGCCGAGAAGCGAAGCGGCAACCCGGCTCTTTCCGTGTGATCCTCAATGATTGATTCAACAGCATGAATCGCACGATGAATCGCTCCGCCATGGTCATCCTTGCTGCAGAAATCCTGTTTCTGCGGACGTTCCTGATATTTTGCAATATGCACCGCATGTTCAATCAGTTCCCGCACCCCTTCATTTTTAGCCGCTGAAATCGGGATTACCGGCACCCCCAGCAACGCTTCCATTCCATTGATATCAATGGCGCCATTATTATTCATCACTTCATCCATCATATTCAGGGCAATAACCATTGGAATATGCATTTCCAGCAGCTGCATGGTAAGATATAGATTCCGTTCAATATTCGTAGCATCCACAATATTAATGATTGCTTTCGGATTATCAGCAAGCACAAAATTTCTGGAGACAATTTCCTCGCTGGTGTATGGGGACATCGAGTAAATCCCCGGAAGATCTGTCACTCTTGTATTCGGATGCCCTTTGATCGGACCATCCTTACGGTCTACCGTAACTCCCGGAAAATTTCCCACATGCTGATTGGCTCCCGTAAGCTGGTTGAATAAGGTCGTCTTTCCACAGTTCTGGTTTCCCACAAGTGCATATGTAAGTAAGGTATCCTCAGGAAGCGGATCTCCATCCCCTTTGGCATGATATTTTCCGTCTTCTCCAAGTCCCGGATGCTCGGAAGGATATATCTTCTCAATCCGGCTGTGCTGGTTCGTCCGCTCCTTGATCGGCTGAATGTCGATCTGGTCTGCATCCGCCAGGCGAAGAGTCAGCTCATACCCATGAATCTGTAGTTCCATCGGATCGCCCATGGGCGCAAACTTCACGACAGTCACTTCCGCTCCGGGAATCACACCCATATCCAGAAAGTGCTGTCTCAGTGCGCCTTCTCCGCCCACTTTCGTAATGACAGCACTCTCACCGATCTTCAGATTCTTTAGTGTCATTAAAAACACCCCCACTTTCTATATAAAATGAATGATAATTTTTTTCAATTAAGTTATATCACACTAACACAAATTCGTCAAGACTATATAAAATTAGTCGGACATTTTTACACTTTTCAGGCAATACACAACTAACAGTCCAAAGACTGCTGCCGATAATACATTTCCAAGATACTTGATATACTTTGGAGCCGGTTTGTCAGCCGGAAATAGTATAAATGGTAAAAAATGCCTGAATCGGATTAAAAGCGCCAAGCAGCAGATTCACCGCTACAAATTCTGTCGAACCGGCGAAAATTGGGACTGTATAGGGAAGGGCTGTTTTGAAGGCTTTGCGTTTCATCATGTTCTCCTTGATATTATGTCAATTTGGTAATAAATGTATTGAACCGTAAGTGATTATATCATTGCATAATTAATTTTTCCAACCTATCTATAAGCTCTACTGTTAGATAATCTTTATTCTGAATGCCCGCAAGAAATATTAAAACTCAGAAATGGTTCACTGGACCATTTTTCGGAACTATGCAACACGCCATGCAACACAAAATAGAAAAAACCCCGTATTTACGAGGTTTTTTTCATGCCGCAGACCGGAATCGAACCGGTACGGGTATCGCTACCCACGGGATTTTAAGTCCCGGGCGTCTGCCAGTTCCGCCACTGCGGCATATAACATATAAATGCTATAAATGGGACCAATAGGGCTCGAACCTATGACCCTCTGCTTGTAAGGCAGATGCTCTCCCAGCTGAGCTATGATCCCATATATAATTAAAAGACATTCACTGAAAATGTCAGCGACCCGAATGGGACTCGAACCCACGACCTCCGCCGTGACAGGGCGGCGCTCTAACCAACTGAGCCATCGGGCCATATGAAATTTTTAAAAAGTGGACCTTCAGGGACTCGAACCCGGGACCGATCGGTTATGAGCCGATTGCTCTAACCAGCTGAGCTAAAGGTCCACGCTCATTTACCCACCGCTTAGATAACACCGGGCTTACATTCTGACCAAGCGAAAGGCCATTTACCTTTCCCTGAATGCTTGGCTAATGTAATGACTCCGACGGGAATCGAACCCGTGTTACCGCCGTGAAAGGGCGATGTCTTAACCGCTTGACCACGGAGCCATACTGTTTTCGGCCAGCTTGTGTTTCGCAGTGACCGAAAATTATATTATCATATCTTGTACTAATATGCAAGTGATTTTTGAAATTTTTTTATTTTTTTATTCTGCAATTGCCTGTTTTCGCTGATGACAATCGACTATCCTTACGGGGCATTCACATTTTTCTTTTTACAGGCTCAAAATACTGTTTCATCTTCTTCACCATAAGATTCCTGTTGGAATCTGCGACACACACATCACAGGTTCCTTCGATGCTGCCAAATGTCACCGTCTTTTCCATATCCAGAAGCGCCAGAAGATTGCGGAGCATATTCTCTCTTGTCGCATCTTTATGATAGATCTTAATATAGGCATACCCTGGATAATCCGTTGAATCGTACATCAGTATTTTACACTCATCCGCCCATTCCTGAGTGCTTATTTTTTCATATAATTTCTCAATTCTCTCCTTTTTTTCAATCATCATAAAATATACTACATTCTCATTTTCAGGAAGCGGCCGTTTCATATAGTTCCGGTATGGTGATTTACGCATCTGTTTATAGATTTCCTGTTCTGCCCTGTTTCCAAGCTCATTATAGTAAATCACCAGCACATCATCGATCACTACATTTGCAAAATAACTGATATGCTCATTTTCCAGAAATTCTATAACCTTTCTCGCCTGCAAATAAGACATCTCATAACTCATAAGGAAAGAATTATCATTCATATTATACAGCACCGCTCCGTCCATCGCAATGATCGGCAGCTTCAAATTGATTCCCTGCAGCGTTTCCCTGACCGTCGCCGGCGTGCGAAGCGTGGATACGGTAAATTTAGCTCCCTGCTCGATCATTCGGTTCAGTTCCACCTTACTGTATGGCGTCAGCTGTTCCTTATCGGTAAGAAGCGTATCATCAATTCCCGAAACAAACAAAATATCCGTATTCTTTGTCCTTGGTAAATGTATGGAGTTAACGATCAGTGCCAGTACAACTCCAATTAGTGTATCCAATACTCTGTTAAAAACAAACCGCATCGGGCTTTCGTCTGTGATATGCATGACCGTAATACTCAGGAAAACGACACAGGAAAAATAGGATGTATTCGTGATATCCAGTAAAACAGTCGAGTGCAACACCACTCCGGTAAACAATGCAATGATCAGATAGCTTAAAATATTCCCCTGAAGCTTTCCACCCAACGCATATACCTCGATCAAAATAACAATCATTCCCCAGAATGCAGGCATACTGCACATACAGAACGCAGGATCCTCTGACCCGGTTTTGGAATGCGGCCTTTTGCCTTAACTATTGTATTTCTCTTCCATTCTGCCATTTCCATGACCTCCTGTCTTCCACCTGTCACAACTCCAGTTCTTCCGGCTAACACAAAAATAAGGTTGATGACAGAATCTCTGCCGCGGTTGAGCACATTGGTATCCTGTAATTTCGTCATAGTATATAACAACACATTCACATTTGCCAAATTTCAGTTGAATTCTCTGCTGTGTCCGTCTTTTACTGCAGGATAAGCAATTAAGTGGGGGCGTTGCTTATGACACGGCCATCGCCCTTTGGTCGCCGGAATGATTAGTTATTTTCATTAGCTCTATAAAAAGTACCACTCAATCATCATTATAGACGATTGAGTGGCGCTTTTTATTGTGTTTAATTTAAAATACACCCATTTATATCATAATATACATTTTCCATACTAACCTTCTTCTTTTTGACTCATCTGTGGTCTTACAATAAAAATTACAATCAATACTCCCACAAAAGAAACAATTGCCGCTGTAATAAACACCTGATTGACACCTTTCTGTATCAATGCAGCGTTTGATGGATCAGAAGCCGTACAATTATTATAAACCACACCGAAAACAGCTGCTGAAACTGTGCTTGCCAGCGAATTGAAGAAATTGACAAGTGATGTTCCTACTCCGATATCAGAAGGCTGAAGCATGGACTGTGCTGCCGGTGTAATTGCAACAGAACGAAAGCTCTCCGCAATACCGGTAATTGCAATTGCAACAAAATAAAGTATGATAGAAGTCGAAGGCGTAGTAAATCCCATCATCAACATCGGAATCATTGCAAGTCCCGTACTGGATGCCATAGCTTTCCACGAATTGGATGCCTTCTTACCTACCCATGCTCCGGCGATCGTAGGCAATACGATCGTAATCAGCGTACGAGGCATCTGCAATGAACCTGTCACGGTTCCTGACGCTTTCAATACTTGTAGTGTACTGATCGGCGAATAAACATTCATTGCTGTCTGATAGAAATATGCAATAAATCCAACTGCCAACAATACTGTGTATCCGCGATTTTTTAATAGTCTTAACGGAATCAGCGGCTCTTCCGCCTTTTCCTCAATTTTCATCAAAGCAACCAGCGCTGCAATACCAATCACAAAACCTGCCAGAATTGCAGGATGTGTCCATCCCATAGAAGACCCGAAATTCAGCGCCATAAGAATACCACATAAAGCAATCGACAAAGCAATGATTCCAGGTACATCAATAGAAACATTTCCTTCTCGTTTCTGATTCGGCATGTTTATGCCAACCAGCACCACCCCAAGAAGTAAGGGGATCGCAGGTATGAGAATCGCAACTTCAAGCATTCCCATATCTGTAAGAAAACCTGCAATGATACTGCCTCCAAAGCTTCCAAGCGCAACAGCTGTAGCTAAAAGCCCCATCGCCTTAGGTACATCTTTCTTTTCATGAATAAGCCCTGCAATAATATACGGAGCTGACGTAAAAGCTCCCTGTGCAAGTCCCACAAGAAGACGTAATATCATTAATACCGGAAGCGATCTGGCAAATGCAAATGCTATACCGGCTATTGCACATATAATTCCCGGAATGACAACTATATTTCTCCGTCCGATGATATCCCCCAGTTTTCCTCCGATTGGTGTCATAATTGAAACCCCAAGTCCTGCAAAAATAGAAAACAATGATACATAGCCCATTGCGTTCACTCTCTCCAGAATCGGTGAGGTTAATGTAAAAAATACTAATCCATACATGGAAATGGACATCATGAGACATACACATCCTGCCTGAACTGTGTTTTTCTTCCCTTTGGGCAGTGGTATCGTTACTGCCTGCTGTGATTGTTGATTCGACATTGCATTCCCTCCTTAATATACTTAATATACTTCATCTATATCTATAGGATTTTATTATAAACAACTCTCATATTATTAAACATAGCCAGAAAAGACGAAGTCTAAAACAGTTTTATACTTCGTCTTTTCTATAAAGTCAGTTCTATTATTCTACTATTTTTATAACTAAAAACTTCCATAAACATCTCTGTCTATGGAAGTCATCTTAACTCCCCGAGTTGGGTTCGAACCAACGACCCTTCGGTTAACAGCCGAATGCTCTACCGCTGAGCTATCGAGGAATACTCTAATATTATAGCACTTTCTTCATTTTTTTCAAG
>NZ_JBQHSG010000029.1:0-28669 GCF_052066375.1 Bariatricus sp. HCP28S3_A7 | reverse complement strand
CTTTGCCGTTACTATAAGTATACAGAACGGCATAAACAAACTCAATACCTTCCGGCTTACACAGTTTCATTTATGGTGGTGCCAAGTGTGCGGGCATGGGAGTTTAGGGTAGAATAATCACAAGTTCATAAAGAACGAAGCGAACAAAGGCGTTGCATTCATCGTGCAATGCCTTTGTTTTTATCCCGGGACTCTAAATTTTATCTGACGGAAATGTAAGGGCGCATTACAGTAACATGTAGTGCGCTTTTGTGTTTTCTAAATATACTGTCCGGAGCAGTCGTATTGCTGGCAAAGGGCAGGTAGAGGGCATAGGAGGGGAGAAATGAAAAAATTAGAAATTATCATCAGACCAGGTAAATTGGATGATTTACGAGAATTGCTGGAAGTATGCGAATATCATGGAATTATGATTACGAATATTATGGGATATGGTAATCAGAAGGGAGTCACAGATCAGCACATGTGGCGTGGAGTGATGCCCAAGTCGGGCAATACAATCCCGAAACTGAAGGTGGAATGTGTTGTTACTGCAGAGGAATCTGAACCGATTATTCGAAAGGTTTGTCGGGAAATACGAACAGGTGTGTATGGAGATGGAAAGATTTTCATTACAGATGTGGCAGATATTGTTCGTATCAGGACCGGCGAACGAGGAAAAGACGCTTTGTAAAATTTTGATATACTACTCATAAAGGAGGTATGCGGTTTTGCGTATGCCTCCTTTAAACGTGAAAAGCTATTGACAGCAATAGGGAAGAATGGTAAAATTAGACTAAAGTTCAAACAATGGTCTAAAGCGTTCAAGGGAGATAGAACTTATGACGTTAATTACGAATATACAAAAGTATTCCATACATGACGGAGATGGAATTCGAACCAGTGTTTTTTTTAAAGGTTGCCCGCTTAAATGTGCATGGTGCCACAATCCGGAAACACAGAATTTTAAGAAACAGATTCTGACGAATCGGGAGAAATGTACCGGATGCGGAGCCTGCGTGCAGGCCTGCCCGAATGGAGCGATTCGGATAGAGGACGGTAAAGCGGTTACTGATCACAATAAATGCGATGGTTGTGGAAAATGTACAGAGTATTGCCTGGCTAACATCCGGGAAGTCGCGGGAAAGGAATATGCGATAAAAGAGCTCGTAAAAGAGCTGAAGAAAGATGAAATGTTCTATGAAGAATCTGGAGGAGGAGTAACCCTGTCCGGCGGAGAAGTGATGTGCATGGATATGGACTATATTCTTCCGCTTGTAAAGGAATTGGATCGGCATGGAATCACGGTTACGATTGATACATGCGGCTATGCGCCTTATGAGAATTTTGAAAAGATTCTTCCATATATCAATACGTTTCTCTATGATATAAAAGTGATGGACGATGAAGTACATCAGAAATATATCGGAGTCAGCAATCAGCTGATTCTGGAGAATCTTGAAAAACTGAGCGCTGATCCGGCACGGAAAGCAAAAATCTATATTCGTATTCCTACAATCAAGGGGGTAAATGCAGATGATGCGAGTATGCAGGCGGTCATCGACTGGCTGAAAGCTCATCATATACAGGTGGCGCAGGTGAACCTCCTGCCTTACCATAATACTGGAAGCAGTAAGTACGGACGGCTGGAGACGGATTATCCGGGGGAAGCACTACAGACACCTGCCAAGGAAGAAATGGAACATTTTACAGAACTGTTTAAAAAAGCAGGATTTCAAAACACAAAAATAGGAGGGTAAAGCTATGGAAAAAAGAGGTATGAATGCAAGAGTTCAGGCACTTCGTGAATTGAGTGTGAGCACTCAGCCGCACATTGACCTGGAACGTGCAAAGAGTGAAACGGAGACTTATAAGAAATATGAAGGACAGCTGTCTATTCCGGAACTTCGTGGACAGGTTCTCTATGACTATTTCTCAACCAAGACTCTTTACATTGGAGAAGGAGAATTAATTGTTGGTGAGAAAGGTGACAGCCCGCAGGCGGCACCGACATTTCCGGAGCTTTGCTGCCATACTGTAGAAGATATGCATGTAATGAATGATCGTGAACTGATCAATTTTTCTGTAAAGGAAGAAGATTATGACTATCAGGAGAAAGTTGTTATTCCGTATTGGGATAACCGTTCTACCCGTTCCAAGATCATTGCAAATATGACACCGGAGTGGAAGGATTGTTACGAAGCAGGTATCTTTACAGAATTCATGGAGCAGAGAGGACCGGGACATACGGTAGGATCTGTGAAGATCTATGAAAAAGGATTCCTTGATTATAAAGAAGATATTCAGAAGTCTATCGAGGCACTGGATTTCCAGAATGATCCGGAAGCATTTGATAAGAGAAACCAGCTTCGCGGTATGTCTAAAGCATGTGATGCCATTATGAAACTTGGTGAACGTTATGCGGCATATGCGAGAGAACTGGCAGAAAAAGAGACGGATGAACAGAGAAAAGCAGAATTGCTTCAGATTGCAGCAAACTGTGATGTTGTTCCGGCACACAAACCGGAGACATTCTGGCAGGCAATTCAGATGTACTGGTTCGTTCATCTGGGAGTTACTACAGAGTTAAATCCATGGGATGCTTATTCGCCGGGACGTCTTGATCAGCACCTGAATCCATTCTATGTAAAGGATACAGAGGCAGGAATTCTGGATGAAAAGAAAGCACTGGAACTTCTGGAATGTCTGTGGGTGAAATTTAATAATCAGCCGGCACCGCCGAAAGTTGGAATTACTTTGAAAGAGAGCTCCACCTATACTGATTTCGCAAATATTAATACAGGTGGAATTACGCCGGACGGAGAGAACGGTGTAAATGATGTAAGTTATTTGATTCTGGACTGCATGGATGAAATGAAACTGCTTCAGCCAAGCTCCAATGTTCAGATCAGCCGCAAGACTCCACAGAAATTCCTTAAGAGAGCATGTGAGATTTCTCGTAAAGGATGGGGACAGCCGGCATTCTATAATACGGAAGCAATTATTCAGGAGCTCCTGAATGCAGGAAAGTCGCTGGAGGATGCAAGACGCGGTGGTACCAGCGGGTGTGTTGAGACCGGAGCGTTTGGAAATGAAGCATATATCCTGACCGGATATTTCAATATTCCGAAAGTATTTGAACTGACACTGAACAACGGATTTGATAAGATGAGCGGCAAACAGCTTGGATTAAAGCTGGGATATGCAACGGATTTTAAGACATATGATGAGCTGTTTGATGCATTTAAGAAGCAGATGAAGTATCTCATCGATATCAAGATCGAAGGAAGTAATGTAATCGAAAAGATTTTCGCAGAATATATGCCGGCACCGTTCCTTTCTATTATTACAAATGACTGTATTTCCAAAGGAAAGGACTACAATGCAGGCGGAGCAAGATACAATACCAAGTATCTTCAGGGCGTTGGTATCGGAACTATCACAGACTGTCTGGCAGCTGTAAAATATAATGTATACGATAAGAAGACATTTACCATGGAAGAATTGATGCAGGCTCTGGATGACAACTTTGAAGGACATGAGAGAATTCTGAATCTGGTGAAGAATCATACACCGAAGTACGGAAATGATGATGATTATGCAGATGATATCATGAAGAGCGTATTCGGATATTATCAGGGAGAAGTAACCGGAAGAAAGAATATGCTGGGCGGAACATATCGCGTGAACATGCTTCCGACTACCTGCCATGTTTACTTCGGAGATGTTATGATGGCCAGTGCGAACGGACGTCTTGCTCATGTTCCGGTTTCAGAAGGAATCTCTCCGGAAAAGGGTGCAGATACAAATGGACCGACTGCAGTTATCAAATCATGTGCAAAGATGGATCATTTGATGACCGGAGGAACGCTTCTTAATCAGAAGTTTACTCCAAGTGTAGTAGCCGGAGAAGAAGGACTTGATCAGATGGCAAACCTGATCCGCTCATACTTTAATATGGATGGACATCATATCCAGTTCAATGTTATCGACCGTGAGACTCTGATCGCAGCACAGAAGAATCCAGAGGAATACAAAGACCTGATCGTTCGTGTTGCCGGATACAGTGATCATTTCAGAAACCTGAGTAAAGCGCTCCAAGATGAAATTATCAATCGTACAGAGCAGAGCTTTAATTAATCTTAATTAAAAATGCATAAGGCAGGGACGTAACATTGTATTGTGTTACGTCCCTTTCATGAACAGTTACGAACATTTTATAATACAACTTCAGGAGGCAATGGAAAAATGAAGAGAGAGTTTTTCGAAGAAAACAGAAAAGAATTGTATAAGAGTCTGGAACCGCAGTCGCTTGTCATTATGTTTGCGGGACATGCACCACGCAAAACAAATGATGAAGACTACCCGTTTTTTACAAATCGTAATTTCCTGTACTTAACAGGTGTTGAACAGGCTGATACCGTTCTTATGGCAGTGACAGGCAAAGAAGGGGAATATGAAGAAAAACTGTATATTCTGCCACCGGATGCCATGAAAGAAAGATGGACAGGACGAAGAATCAAAGAGGCGGAAGCGGAGGAGTTATCTGGAGTTCATGCGTTTGGTTATGTGGGAACTTTTAAAGAAGATATGGAAAAAAATATCCGTTCAGGCAATGTGAAACGTGTATGCCTTGACTTTGATGAAGCCTTCCAGAATGATGGGGGTAATGAAGCATTTGCACTTGCAAGAGAACTGAAGGAAACTGCACCGTATATTGCGCTTGAAAATATTCATCCACAGTTGAAACGTCAGCGTACGATTAAAAAGCCATGTGAAATTGAAGCGATGAGAAAGGCCGAGATCATTACCGGTGCCGGAATCGAAGCCATGATGCGTGCGTCCAAACCGGGTATGTATGAATATCAGTATAAAGCAGAGTTTGATTATGCGCTGGCACAGAGAGGGGTCCTTGCACCGGGATTTCCGTCTATTATCTCAGCGGGAAATAATAACTTCTGTATCCATTATTATGACTATCGCGGACAGTCAAAGGATGGAGATATGATTCTGAATGACGTGGGCGCTGTCTGGGATTATGAAATCAATGATGTTTCCAGAGGATGGCCGTGTAACGGAAAATTCTCTGAGCGTCAGAAATTGCTGTATCAGTGTGCATATAATACATCTGAATATATGTTCCGTACACTGAAACCGGGAATTCCGATGAAGGAAGTAGACAATATGGTTCGTAAATACAACTTTGAACAGTTGAAACAGGCCGGAGTGTGCAGCAATTATGAAGACATCGGTACTTATATGTGGCATGGTGGAGCGCATCATGTCGGATTCGATGTACATGATGTGGTAGATGCGAAAGAAAGATTGACCGCACCGAACATGGTATTCTGTGTGGATGTCGGAATATATCACGAAGAGTGGGGAATCGGCTTCCGTCTGGAGGATAACTGCCTGATTACAGAAAATGGATGTGAGAATCTTTCTCATGCAATCCCGAGAACAATCGAGCAGATTGAAGGGATCATGGGACATTAGTTTGCAAATTGTGATGGAAAAGAAGCATAGAAAAAAGGACAGTTCCAATTGGACTGTCCTTTTTGTCAAGCTTATGTAAGTCTTTTTTCGAAATTACCGTCTATATCGCATCCTTCGGTGAAAATCATAAATGCGTTCGGATCAATAGATTTTACAATGCGTTTCAACTCGTTGACTTCGTATTTTGAAACGACAACCATCAGGATAGAGGAATCTGCATGTGTGTATGCGCCCTCTCCATCCCAGTTCGTAACACCACGCCGCGTCTGCTCCATGATTGCTTCAGCAATACCCGCTTTCTTAGTGAAAATCATAACGCTGACATTGATATTCTGAATATGTATGTGGTCACATGCTGTTGCGTACACAACGCCATAGATCAATGAGTAGATTACGATTTCGATGTTGAACATGAAAAAGCAGATACTGTACACAAAAATGTTAATCAACAGTCCTACTTTTCCTACACTAAAGCCTGGAAAGCGCTGGGTCATATAGATTCCCAGAATGTCCTGCCCACCGCCTGAACTCTCTCCGCGAAGAATGAGTCCGGAACCTGCACCTGCAATAATGCCACCGATGATACATGCGGTCAGATAGTCCTCGATGAGCGGTGCGGATGGAATCGGAATCAAGGTAAGTGCCGCAGTCTGAACTACGATTACGATCATGGACCGCACAAAAAAGCCTTTCCCCATTTTTGACCATGCCAGATAGATGAGTGGCAGGTTGAGCAGAAAGTAAATAATACCGGCAATATCTGTTTGCCCGAATGAAATACCGGTGATTGCGATGAGCAGGGTACGGATTAACTGTGCAATACCCATGAAACCGCCGTTATATAATGAAAGCGGAATGATCATCACATTCAACCCAAAGGCAAACATGACAGCACCGAAAACAGCAGTGCCAAGAGATGTAATCGCATGGCGCTGCTCTTTTGAAATTGGTAAATTGAATGACATACTGTTTCCCCCTTGTTTGGAAATATATTCATCTAACATTTAGAGTATAGAGAAAAGTAAGGAGAAAATCAATGATCTTTTTTAAAAATGAAAAATAATTCGTACTAGCTTGTGGAAAGAAGATTTTCGAGTGCATTATCCTTCCCCAGTGTAAAGTGATCATCATGGAGAATGCTGAAAGCGTGTTCATAATCATTCTCGCGCATATATGTGATCATTTTTTTTAGATTTGTATTTGTAGCGTCAATCTGCATACCGTTTCGGACTGAATAGAGTCCGATACGAACCAATTCTGCAAGATTCGATTCGTAAAAACGGGTAATACGTTCGTTTTCAAAAATGCTGATGATTTCCAGGTGCATTTGGGTATCTGCAAGTTCCCATTCAAAAGGGTCGGCGGCCACAGCACACATGCGAACAACACGGGCCTCTATTTTATAGGAGAATTCTTCTGCACGACCGCTGTCAAAAATCAGCTTGAAAGCAGCACCTTCGAACAGTTCACGAATCTGATAGATTTCTGTGACGGCTTGGTAACTGATCTCTTTTACACGCATGGATTTGTAGTAATCCGTCACAATCAGTCCTTCTGACTGCAACATTTTGAGTGCAGTCCGAATCGGATTACGGCTCATGCCCAGTTCCTGAGTCAACATTGATTCCGTGAGTGTCATTCCGGGGGCATAAGTGAGATTCAGTATGTTGTTCTTGATTTTTTCATAAGCCTGATCGGCAAGTGATTTTCTTGGAGCAACCATGATTTTCCCTTTCTGTTTTTAAAAAAAGTATTGTATATATTGTATAAAAAAGAGAAGGGAAATTCAAGGTTTTGTAGAAAATTGTCTTATGGATATTTTTGTGACGCAGCAGTATTGACTTTTGCGATAAGAAATGGTAAATTGTATGCAAATGAGGAAATTGTATACAAATTGAATGATTGTATACAATGAAACAACGCAAAAAACAGCCAACAGAATTAAAGAAGCACAAGCGGTCAAAAGCCGTATGCAGGATATTTCAGGAGGAGAAGGGTATGAAATTAGGATTTATTGGGTGTGGAAACATGGCAGGAGCTATGATGAAAGGAATCATTGAGAATCATATTTTTAAACCAGATGAAATAATTGGTTCCGATTTATTTGCTCCGGGAAGAGAACGTTTGAAAGAGCAGTATGGAATTCATGTGACAGACGATAATAAGGAAGTTGTGGAGAAATCTGAGGTTGTGATCTTATCCATTAAACCACAGTTTTATGAAAGCGTGATTGGAGAAATAAAATCTCTGGTAAGGCCGGAACAGCTGATCGTTACGATTGCTCCGGGAAAGACACTTGAATGGTTGGGAGAGCAGTTTGGTGATACTGTAAAAATTATCCGTACAATGCCAAATACTCCGGCGATGGTAGGGGAAGGTATGACTGGAGTGACTCCGAATAAAAATGTGACGAAGGAAGAACTGGATTATGTATGTCGGATTCTTCAGGGATTTGGAAAGACAGAAGTGATTACAGAAAACCTTATGGATGTGGTTGTCGCTGTAAGCGGAAGCTCACCGGCATATATCTTTATATTTATTGAAGCAATGGCCGATGCAGCGGTGAAAGAAGGAATGCCGAGAAATCAGGCGTATAAATTTGCTGCACAGGCAGTGCTGGGAAGTGCAAAAATGATTCTTCAGACAGGCGAGCATCCGGGTGTACTTAAAGATATGGTATGCTCACCAGGAGGAACAACGATTGAAGCGGTTCGTGTTCTTGAAGAGAGAGGGCTTAGAAGTGCTGTTTTTGAGGCGATGGAAGCTTGTGCAGAGGTTGCAAAAAACTTATAATTATGATACAATAATGAAAGAGGCCGGGTGTACTTGTGCATCCGGTCATTTCTATATATGTTCTGAAATGTTGGAGTTCCAGAACGTCTGCCGGCTGGATGCAGGCAGTTTGAGGAGGTTAGGTAAGTGGCATCAAAGCAAAATGTTAAGCGTCGAATCGTAGATGCAGCGTGGGAATTGTTTTATGAAAAAGGATATGACGATACAACTGTGGATGATATCATTCGATTATCTGATACTTCTAAAGGATCGTTTTATTATTATTTTTCTGGAAAAGATGCGTTGCTGGACACGCTTTCGACAATTCTGGATGAGTATTATGCAAATCTGGAGGAAGAGCTTGATGAAAATATGAACAGCTTTGATAAGCTGATGTTTTTGAATTATAAGTCGCATTTGTTTATGGAGACGAAGATTGATGTGACGCTTCTGGCATCTTTGTATTCCACACAGCTGATCGCAAAAGGAGAACGTAATCTTCTGGATCAGAACCGGACATATTATCGCCTGATCAGCAGAATTGTGGAAGAAGGGCATGTGAGAAACCAGATCAGCAGGGAAAAGTCGATCCAGGAAATCACAAAGTATTATTCGCTTTGTGAACGCGCGCTTGTTTCAGACTGGTGCCTGAACAGAGGAAGCTATTCGCTTGCGGAATACAGTAAGGAATATATGCCGATTTTGATGGAGCATTTCCGGGTTAAACAATAGGCGGAAAGGAACGAGGGCATGGAAAAGAGTGACAATAAAGGACTTTTGTCAGTGCATCTGGCCGTATTTTTGTTCGGAGTGGTCGGGCTTTTTGCCAAGCTGGTGGATCTCCCTGCGGTTATTATTGTTTTGGGAAGAGTGCTTTTCTCGTCGGTGTTTTTATGGGGCTTTTTGTTGGTACGAAGACAGAGAATCCGATTAAAGAGGCGAGCGGATTATCTGTGGATGATCGCAGCCGGTGTGATTCTTGCGGTACACTGGAGCAGTTTCATGCAGGCGATTCAGAGTTCCACGGTGGCAGTTGGAACTTTGGCATTTTCTACATTTCCCCTTTTCGTTACAATTATGGAACCATATGTATTTCATGAGAAACTCAAAGCATCGGATGTTGTCTGTGCAGTTGTCATGCTGGCAGGTGTATTTCTGATCGTTCCGGAATTTACGCTTCAGAATACGATGACAAGGGGTGTTCTGTGGGGACTTTTAAGTGCAGTGACTTATGCAGTGCTGTCGTTGATGAATCGGAAGTTTTCGGGGAGTTACCCGGCAACGGTCGTATCGTTCTATGAACAGGTAACGGCAGCGGTCGTGTTGTTCCCGATGTTGTTGATTTTGAGACCGCAAGTCACATTGAAAGATGTGGGTGTGCTGATGCTTCTCGGCGTTGTGTTTACTGCCGTTGCTCATTCCCTTTTTATAAATGGATTTCGCACGGTACGCGTGCAGACGGCCGGCATTATTTCCGGACTGGAATCAGTTTACGGAATCGTAAGTGCTTTGATTTTTCTCGGAGAGATCCCCGGAATCAGGGAGATCGCAGGCGGTGCTCTGATCCTTGCAGTTGTTTTTTATTCTACACAAAAAGTGGCTGAATGAGCGGAAATATAAGAGAATTGGAAGAAAACTATTTACGAACCGGGAGAGTTTCGTTAAAATAGGGTACAGTAATAAGAAAAAAAGGAGATTGATAATATGGCAAATCCAATCGTAACATTTGAGATGGAAAATGGTGATGTAATGAAGGTGGAATTGTATCCGGAAGTTGCACCGAATACAGTTAATAACTTTATTTCACTGGCAAATAAAGGATTCTATGATGGGCTGATCTTCCATCGTGTCATCAATGGATTTATGATTCAGGGCGGATGCCCGAATGGAACCGGTATGGGCGGACCGGGGTATTCTATTGCAGGAGAGTTCGCTCAGAATGGCTTCGACAATCAACTGAAACACGAACCGGGTGTGATTTCCATGGCTCGGGCAATGAATCCGGATTCAGCGGGATCACAGTTCTTTATTATGCATAAGAATTCTCCACATCTGGACGGTGCTTATGCAGCATTTGGTAAGATCATCGAAGGCATGGATGTGGTAAATAAGATTGCTGAGACGGACACTGATTTCAGAGATAAACCGATTACAGATCAGAAGATGAAAAAGGTGACGGTTGAAACATTTGGTACAGAATATCCGGAACCGGAGAAGTGCTAATAAGAAAAACGGGAAAGGCAGCGTTTGATATAGGCGCTGCCTTGATAAATATGAGGAAATGGCATGAAGATGATTAAGACAGATAAGCTGGTATTTGAATATGCAAAACGTGACGAGGAAGGCAATATCATCGGAATGAGCCGTGCTGTGGATGAGGTGGATCTGGATATTGAGCCTGGGCAGTTTATAGCAATTCTTGGGCATAACGGTTCGGGAAAATCTACGCTGGCAAAGCATATGAATGCGATTCTGGTACCCACAGAAGGAACGATGTGGGTGGACGGAAAAGATACAAAAGAAGAAGAGTATTTATGGGATATCCGGCAGAGTGCGGGGATGGTTTTTCAGAATCCGGATAATCAGATCATCGGTACAGTGGTGGAAGAAGATGTCGGATTTGGCCCGGAGAATCTCGGAGTGCCGACGGAACAGATCTGGAAGAGAGTGGAGGAAAGCCTGAAGGCGGTCGGGATGATCGAGTATCGGCATCACTCTCCCAATAAGCTGTCAGGAGGGCAGAAACAGAGGGTGGCAATCGCAGGAGTTATGGCTATGCGCCCGAAGTGTATTGTACTGGATGAACCGACTGCAATGCTCGATCCCAACGGACGCAAGGAAGTATTGGAAAGTGTACAGGAATTGAGAAAGAGAGAACATATTACGGTCATTCTGATTACGCATTATATGGAAGAAGTTGTGGACGCGGATCAGGTGATCGTGATGGATCATGGACATGTTGTGATGCAGGGAACTCCAAGAGAGATCTTTTCACAGGTTGATTTGCTGAAAGAGTACAGACTGGACGTGCCGCAGGTTACGATCCTTGCGGATGAGCTTCGCAAGAGAGGGCTTGATATTCCTGCAGGTATTTTGAAAAAAGAAGAATTGGTGGAAATATTATGTCGATAAAATTAGAACATGTGAATTATATTTACAGCGCAGATACTGCTTATGAAAAACAGGCTTTAAAAGATATCTGTCTGGAGATCCCGCATGGACAGTTTGTCGGAATTATCGGGCATACCGGTTCGGGAAAATCTACTCTGATCCAGCATCTCAATGGCCTGATCAGAGCGACGAGCGGAACGGTTTATTATAACGGAGAAAACATTTACGCAGACGGTTATAATATGAAAGAACTGCGCAGCCAGGTGGGATTGGTGTTCCAATATCCGGAGCATCAGCTTTTTGAAGTGGATGTGCTCAAAGATGTATGTTTCGGACCGAAAAATCAGGGATTCTCGGAGAAAGAGTGTGAAGAACGTGCCCGGGAAGCTTTGAAGTTGGTAGGACTCAAGGAGAAATACTATGAGCAGTCTCCGTTTGAACTTTCCGGTGGACAGAAGAGAAGAGTGGCAATAGCCGGAGTGCTTGCCATGTGTCCGAAAGTGTTGGTTCTGGATGAACCGACAGCAGGACTTGACCCGAAAGGCAGGGATGAGATCCTGGATCAGATCGCATATCTGCATAAGACGAGTGATATGACGGTGATCCTGGTTTCTCATAGTATGGAGGATATCGCAAAATATGTGGATCGTATCATTGTGATGAACCATGGGGAAGTTATGTTTGATGATGTGCCGAAGCGCGTGTTCTCACATTATAAGGAACTGGAATCCGTTGGACTGGCGGCTCCACAGGTGACTTACATCATGCACGAACTGAAGGAGAACGGATTGGATGTGTCCGTCCATGCGACAACGATTGAGGAAGCGGCGGATGAGATCATGGCTGCTGTGACTAAGAAGGAGAAGACGGAATGATTCGAGATATTACAATAGGACAATATTATCCGGCGAACAGCAGGATTCACCGCCTGGATTCGAGGGTGAAAATTGTGTGTACACTTTTGTACCTTATTTCGCTTTTTATGTTTAAAAGTATTATCGGTTATCTTCTGGCGACCTTGTTTCTTGTATGTGTGGTCAGATTGTCGACTGTTCCGGTGAAGTATATCCTTAAAGGACTAAAACCGATCATAATGCTTCTTATGATTACAGTTTTGTTTAATCTCTTTTTGACGCCGGGAGGAAGGCTGCTTTTTCATTTCGGACCGCTCAAGATTACAGAACAGGGTTTAAATACAGCTGTATATATGGCAATCCGGCTGATCTATCTGATTATGGGATCTTCGCTTATGACGCTTACTACGACGCCGAATGCCCTTACAGATGGTCTGGAAAGTCTTCTTAAGCCGCTGGGACATCTGAATGTTCCGGTGCATGAGATTGCGATGATGATGTCGATCGCTCTTCGTTTCATACCAATTCTGTTGGAAGAAACGGACAAGATCATGAAAGCGCAGATTGCGCGCGGCGCTGATCTGGAGAGCGGAAATATCATTCAGAAAGCTAAGGCTCTGGTACCGATTCTTGTACCGCTGTTTGTATCTGCATTCCGGAGAGCGAATGATCTTGCAATGGCGATGGAGGCGAGATGTTATCATGGCGGTGAAGGAAGAACAAAAATGAAGCCACTGATCTATAAAGGCAGGGATTATGCAGCTTATGCGGTGACGATTGCTTATGTTGCAATCTCCTTTGTGGCAGGAAGATATATTCCGTTTAAAATCTGGATCTTCTAATAATGTAATCAGAAACGGAGCAGATAATGAGAAGAATTAAATTGACAGTTGCATATGATGGCACGAATTATTGTGGATGGCAGGTGCAGCCGAATGGAATTACGATAGAGGAAGTGCTGAATAAAGCAATTTGCACACTTACCGGTGAAGAGATTGCAGTAATCGGTGCCAGCCGGACTGATTCAGGGGTTCATGCAATGGGGAATATTGCTGTGTTTGACACCGGGAGCAGAATACCGGCAGAACGCTTCTCCTATGCGCTGAATCAGAGACTTCCGGAAGATATTGTGGTGACGAAGTCAGAGGAGGTTTCACTGGACTGGCATCCCAGATATCAAAACAGTCTGAAAACTTATGAATACCATATTCTGAATACGAAGACTCCTGTTCCGACGAAGCGGCTTTATAACTGCTTCGTCAGTTTTGACCTCGATGTGAACCGCATGAGACAGGGAGCCCAGTATCTGTTGGGGGAACATGATTTCGCTGCATTCTGCTGCATCCGGACCAACGCAAAGACAACAGTGCGGACGGTCACAGATCTTCAAATTCAGCAGAATCCGCTGAAACCGGAAGAAATTACAATCCGGATTACAGGAAATGGATTTCTGTACAATATGGTGCGGATCATCGCAGGAGTGCTGATTCGCGTCGGGAGAGGGTTTTATGAACCGGAGAAGGTTTTGGAGCTTCTTGAAGGTAGGGAACGAAAAAAGGAGGCAGTCACTGCACCTCCTCAGGGATTGTGTCTAATGGAGATAGTATATGAAAACGATGGATTTTGTGTTTCGAATAGCAGGAGCTGAGGATGTGCCTGCCATAGATAAGATGATCAGGCAGGCGAAGTCAGGTATCACGGATCCGGACTGGTTTGAAGCGGAAGATATGGAATTTGTACGCAGGCATATTTCGGAAGAAGGGTTTATCATTCTGGCGCAGCCTGAGATCGACCGGACAAATACGGCAGCATTGCTTATTGTACGTTTCCCGAAACGTGAAGAAGATAATCTGGGAGAATATCTGGAACTTTCAGAGGAAGAAATGCAGAAGGTCGCACATTTGGAGATCGCGGTAGTCTCTCCGGAGTTTCGAGGAAATTCCCTGCAATATAAACTTCTGGTGGAGGCACAGAGGATATTGAAAAATGGATGGAACGAGCTTGAAATCCGATACTTGATGGCAACTGTTCATCCGGAAAATGTGTACAGTCTTCGAAATGTAGAACGGTTTGGAATGAAAATCGCTGCTGATGTCAAGAAATATGGCGGAAAACGGCGATTTGTTATGTGGAAGAATTTGGATGATGAATATGAGGAAGGAAAATGAAATTACTGAAGCTGGTTGTAGTAGATGATGAACCAATCCTGCTGCAGGGGCTGCTTAAAACTTATGACTGGGGAAGCATGGGGTTTGAAGTGGTGGGAACTGCACAGAGTGGGGAACAGGCGATTCAGGTGATCAAGGAGAAGAAACCGCATGTGGTTCTGACGGATATCCGTATGAAACAGATTTCTGGTCTGATGGTCATGGAGGAGATTCAGAAAGAGGACATGGATTGCCTTTTTATCGTGCTGAGTGCGTACAGGGATTTCGAATATGCACGCCAGGCATGTGAGCTCGGGGCTTTTGCCTATCTTTTGAAACCGATTGAGGACGATAAATTGCAGGAAACCATGGAGAATGCATACAAAAACTGCATGGCACAGATTGAAAATGTACAGCGTATTGAGAGTTGGGAGAAGATGGTGAAAAAAGATTCTGACAGTTTCCTGCAAGTCATTGTACAGAAATACCTTCAAAAGAAAATTACATATGAAAAGATGGAACAGGTCTTTGCAACGGTCGATGATGTGATCCGGGATGGGGATCGTTTTATTACATTGTGTGTAGATATAGATCTTACATATAAGATTACGAATTCGCTTGATTATGAAGCAACAAAGTTGTCGCTGATTCGGTATCTGGAACAGGTGATGAATGGAAAATATTTCTTCTGGCATTTTGAAAGCGAGGAAGGATATTTTGTTTTTCTGGTGAAAACAAGTAAGAATGATACCGTCAAAGAATTGAAACTTCTGATGGAACATATTAAAGAAGAACAGAATTGTCCGGTCGTGGCATCAATTTCAAAACCTTATAAAGGCATGAAAGGGATTGGACGGAGCTATGAAGAGGCTGAAAAATTATTCGGTCTTGCGAGTGCGTCCGGTGCAAGCGCATTTACTATGCCTGAGGAGATTGAGGAAAGTGAGGAACGTACGGATTTTGAGGATGCCGAACTTCTGATTGTCAATGCTATTCGGAAAAATGATGAAAAAGAGCTGAAAAAGGCTTTTGTGCATTTTATCTACAATTTGCCCGAAGCGGAAGAAATGCAATGCCAGCTCCTGCACAAATTGATGCTGAGAGTGGAATTTTTGCTTAAGGATTCCTATGGAATGGTGGACAGTCTACGAGAGCAGTTTCGCAATTATTATTCGAATATCCAGAATCTCAGTGCGGCAAAATCGGTAGATGTATGTTATCGGATTCTCGGCAGTGTCATTGAAGAAAGAAAGAAGCATGCAGGTAAAGATGAGACCCGGTACTTCAAAGAGTATATGTCTGTTGCAGTCGGATATATTGAAGAACACTTGAATGATGAGAATTTATCCATCGTTTCCGTAGCAACTCATATTTATTTGAATCCGGTTTATTTTGGCAGAGTTTTCAAAAATACATTTCATATGACATTTAAGAAATATTTGCTCCAGCAGAGGATTGAGCGGGCAAAGAAACTGCTGTCTGAGGGGGATGAGAGCATAGGAAGTATCTGCGAGCAGGTGGGAATAAGCAATCCTTCCTATTTCTCTCATTTGTTCAAAGAATCCACGGGAATGCTTCCCAGTGAATATAAACGGAATTGTGAGAAAGGGTAACGGCCAGAGATGAAGATCGGGAAAATGAAGTCCGGAATTCAAAAAAAATATTTAAAATACACCATAGCACTTTTGATTCTGGCACTCTTAATGTCAAGCATAGGTGTGTGGATGTTCACTTATCGTCGTCTTAGCTCGGCAATTGTGGATAAATACACTTCTCTCGATGAGAAAATGGGGATTGCACTGGATTCTCTGTTTCAGAAAAGTGATGAAGTCCTGGCAGAGTGTATCCTCAATACAGACGTGCAGGACAGCCTCAGAACGGGAAATCTGGAAGAGGTTGAGAAGACGACGATCAGTAAATACTTTGCTTACATTGACATGGAACATGTATCGGAATACTGTTATGTTGATAATAAACAGAATGTATATACGCGTTCATATTCCAAGATTGATTACGAGGATTTTAAAAAGAGTAAAATGTCTGCTCGGCTCGGGGATTCGTACGCAAAGACGAAATGGTTTCTTGCCCCGGATACGTTATTCGGAGAAGGAAAGCAGGCGGTATTTATCGGGCGGTATGTGCACAGTATGGAATATGCACATGAACCCGGAATGCTGTTCCTGAAAATGGAAGAAGAATTTCTGGATGACATTCTGGGCAGCAATCCGGCTTCCATATCAGATGCTGCGGTTGGAATCATGGATGGGAATGGACAGTTTTGGAAAATGTGGCATCCGGACGGATACGATCTGCCGGATGCAGATCAGAAGATCATGAAAGAAATAGCGAGAACAGACGGAGAAGGTATGATCGCCAACGGAGAGAAAATTCACAGTGGCCTTCTGTCGGCTTACCGGCAGAAGGAGACAGGACTTATCGTTTACACGATCGTACCAAATAGTGTGATTTCTAAGGATTTGGGAAAAATTCTGATCATTTTGTCCGGGATCTATCTTCTCGTCATTGCCGTTGCGTTGAATTTAAGTATCTATTTTTCCAAACGATTTACGAGACCGATCCAGACAATCAGTGAAGCGATGACGGGATTTGACGGAAATGATTTTAGCAGGAAAGTTGAACTGAACACGAATACAGAACTGGATCAGATCGGACAATCCTATAATCAGATGCTTGTAAATATTGAAAATCTTTTGGATGAGATCAAATTACAGGAACGTGAACTGAGGACTAGTGAAATGAATATGCTGATCAGTCAGATCAATCCCCATTTTATGTATAACACTCTGGATACGATCTACATGCTGGCAAGAATCAATGGTGAGAAAACGACAATGAAAATGATACAGGCATTGTCAAAATATCTCCGTTTGTCACTCAGCAAGGGTAATGATATCGTTACAGTGGAAGATGAACTGGAAAATGTAAAGAGTTATATGGAGATCCAGCAGATCCGAAATGAAAATCTGTTCCGATATGAGATTGAATGTCAGGTGGATGCAAAGAGGACCTGGATTTTGAAATTGATTTTGCAGCCGCTTGTAGAAAACGCAATTAAGTATGGCTTTTGTGAAATCTACGAAGGGGGATTTATTCGGATTACGGTAAAAGAAGATGCGGGGCAGCTGAGTCTGGAAGTCTACAACAGCGGAAAGCCGATTGACGGTAAAATGGCAGATAAGATCAATGCGCTTAACGGGGCGCCTCTTAAGAATCTCCGGGAGTGTTTCCCGGACAAAAAACATGGATACGGCGTGACTAATGTTATTACGAGGCTGCGTCTGAAATATGGAGAGGATGTACATTTTGAATATCAAGCAGAAAATGACGGAACCAGATGTATTATCCGGATTCCGGATGATGGGAAAGAAAATAGAGAATTATAGAAGACTATTATCAGTATTGCTCTGTGTTGTGATGCTGGCAGGGGTTGCCTGTGGATGCCAAAAGAGCGAACAGACACAGACCAAGGAAGAAGAACGGGGAGAAATCCACATTCCTGTAATCTTTACTGTAAATCCTACGAATGGTAAAAAGAGTAACCAACAGCTTACAGAAGCTTTCAATGAGGAATATGACGGAATCTATCAGGTTGATGTAGAGTGGGTGTTGGAGACAGAAGAGGAATACCGGCAGAATCTGAAACGGCAGAATGTGACGGATTCGCTTCCTGCGGTAATCACAGATCTGCGGATGCTGCCGTCATTTTATCAGATGATGATCGAAGATGGCCGTCTGGAAGATCTTGCACCGTATCTGGAAGCGGATGAAGAATGGAGAAATATGGTTGAGCCTGCGGTAATGGAAGCGTGTATGGAAGAGGATGGTGCAGTGTACTTGGCACCGATCAGTACGGCGGTATTTTCCTGCTCCGGTATGTTCTGGAATAAAGAATTGTTTGAAAAGGCAGGGATAGAGCGATTCCCGGAGACCTGGGAAGAATTCTGGGAATGCTGCGACAGGCTGCAGAGTTGCGGTATTACACCACTTGCATTGCATACGGAAGGAACAGGATGGGCTCCCATGTTGATTGCAACAGCGGCAATTGCTGATACATCGGATGGTGCTGAATTTATGAAAGAGCTTTTCCCGGATACATATCAGAATGAAAGCGGTGTTATGCTGGCAGAAACGCTTAAGAAACTGTTTTCTTATACAACAGATGATGCAATGCATGCCGATTTCGATGTTTCATTTACCAATTTCTTTTCGGGAGAGGCGGCCATGATCCCGAATGGATATTGGATGATCGAACAGATACCTGATGGATGGCGGGGGAAGACTCGCTTTTCGGCATTCCCGGGAAATAAACTGATCTCGTCTCCTGAGACATTCGGATGGGCGGTGGTTTCTGATTATAGTGATGAAGTGAAGAAGGGGGCTGTGGAATTCTTGAAATTCCGCACAAAGTATAATAGGGAAGAAAGGGAACGCCTGATGAAATCCGGTGAGGGATGGAATGTGCCTGCACTGAGTGATTATATTGACGCTTTTTCGGCGGACCCACAGATCGTTCCGAATTACCAGGTGAAATGGAATTCCATCTTACAGGAAGAAACTTTGGAAGAGTGTCTTCCGGAACTGGCTAAAGGGAAGATTACAGTAGAAGAATTCCTGAAAAAAGCGGATGAGAGTATCCGGGAATATGAGGCTGAACAGTAAAGTGTAAACCTGAACTATTAAAAATAAAAGGTATGTTTTTTGATAGTTCAGGTTTTTTTCTTGATAACGGACAGGAATATTTCTCTGCTATGATTATTACAGAAAAAAGAAAACCAAGTTTTCAGAAAAGAGGGAGAATTTGTTATGAAAAACAAAAAAAGATGGATCGCACTGGGACTGGTTGCAGCAATGGCAGTAGGAACACTTGCAGGCTGTGGCGGAAAGAAAGAAGAAGGTGGCGACGGAGAAGCAACAGGTTCTGTATATTATCTGAACTTCAAACCAGAACAGGATGAACAGTGGCAGGAACTTGCAAAAGCTTACACGGAAGAAACCGGAGTAAAAGTTGAAGTTGTTACAGCTGCATCCGGAGAGTATGAAACCACACTGATGAGTGAAATGGGTAAGAGCGGTGCTCCGACACTGTTCCAGGTAAACGGACCGGTTGGACTTGCTAACTGGAAAGATTACTGCTATGACCTTTCAGATTCAGATGTTTACAAACAGCTGACAAGCGAAGATTATGCACTGAAAGATGGCGACAAAGTAGCTGGTATCGCTTACGTTATTGAATCTTATGGCCTGATTGTGAATAAAACGCTGCTTGCAAAAGCTGGCTACACAATTGACGATATTCAGTCTTTCGCAGATTTGAAGAAAGTTGCAGAAGATATCACAGCACGTTCTTCTGAACTCGGATTTGCAGCATTTACATCAGCAGGTATGGATGGATCTTCTGACTGGAGATTTAAGACACATCTTGCAAACCTTCCGATCTATTTCGAATATCAGGAGGACGGAATCGGAACAACTGATGCAATCAAGGGAACATACCTTGACAACTATCGTAATATCTGGGATCTGTACATCAACAACAGTACCTGCGCACCGGCTGAACTGGCTGCCAAGACAGGTGATGACTCCCGTAACGAATTCCTGGCAGGTCAGGCAGTATTCTTCCAGAATGGTTCATGGGAATACGGCAACCTTACAGCAGACGGAACATTTACAGATGATGACCTTGCTATGATCCCAATCTACATCGGCGCAGGCGATGAGGCAAATCAGGGACTGTGTACCGGTACTGAAAACTACTGGTGTGTAAACTCAGAAGCAGACGAAGCTGATATTCAGGCTACTCTGGATTTCATGAACTGGTGTGTAACTTCTGAAAAAGGAACAAAAGCTATGGGCGAAGATATGGGATTCGTTATTCCGTTCAAGAATGCAGTAGAATCTCAGAACCTGTTCGTAAAACAGGATAAAGAAATGACAGAAGCAGGAAAAACACCTGTATCTTGGAACTTCCCGACAATGCCGTCAGAAGAGTGGAAGAATGGTGTAGGCCAGGCTCTTACAGCATATGCAGCAGATCAGACTGATGAACAGTGGGCTGGTGTTGTATCCGCTTTCGTAGATGGATGGAAAACAGAATACGAGCTGGCAAATCAGCAGTAATAAGGAACTGGAGTAAACATGAAAAAGGACAGGCAGCGTTCCTGCCTGTCCTTATTATGTGAGGATTTGAAAGGCAAACGGTTATCTGCCTTGTCAGATCTGGTTATGAGTGAGGAGGAGCTCTATGGAAAAAGCGTTAAAGCGTTACGCACCGATTTTTATTCTTCCAACCTTTCTTGCATTTGTAATTGGATTTATCGTACCGTTTATAGAAGGCTTATATCTTTCATTCTGTAAATTTACGACGGTAGACAATGCAACATGGGTAGGACTTACAAACTATATTGCGGCAATCAAAGATACATCATTTACTGATTCCTTTAAATTTTCAGTTATGTTCTCGGTTGTCTCTATTCTGACTATCAATGTGCTTGCATTCGGACTTGCACTTCTGTTGACACAGAATCTGAGAGGAACCAACATTTTCAGAACAGTATTCTTTATGCCGAACCTGATCGGCGGTATCGTTCTTGGATATATCTGGCAGATCTTGATCAACTGTGTGCTGTCACTTACTGCTCAGCCGCTGCTTGCACTGAACAGCAAAGCCGGATACTGGGGCATGATCATCCTGATGTGCTGGCAGCAGATTGGATATATGATGATCATCTATATTGCAGGACTGCAGAATGTGCCGGATTCTTTGATTGAGGCGGCTAAGATCGATGGTGCTACGAACCTTCAGACACTGATTAAGATCAAAGTACCGATGGTTATGTCATCCATTACTATTTGTGTATTCCTGACATTGACAAACTCATTCAAATTGTTCGACCAGAACCTCGCACTCACCGGCGGTGATCCGAACCATACAACAGAAATGCTGGCACTCAACATTTACCAGACTTTCTATGCGCGTTCCGGTATGCAGTGGAAGGGTTATGGACAGGCAAAGGCAGTTATTTTCTGTCTTATCGTAATTGTTATTTCGTTTGCTCAGCTTAGAGCAACCCGTTCAAAGGAGGTGCAGCAGTAATGGATAAAAAAAGAAAGCCGGGTAGTATGATATGGACCATTATTTTGGGAATCGCTTCTGTTCTCTGGATATATCCTGTTGTCATGATTCTTTTAAATTCTCTGAAAAAAGAATCTGCAATCAGTACAGCTGCTGCGTTCAAACTCCCTACGGCAGACTCTTTTACAGGTATTGCAAACTATATTGATGCGATTGCATCCAAGGGATTCCTGAGCAGTTTGGGATTCAGTACATTTATCACCATCACCTCTGTTACGGCAATTCTGATCTGCTGTTCTATGTGTGCATGGTATATCACCCGTGTAAAAGGCGTGATTTCACAGGTATTATATTACCTGTTCGTATTCTCAATGGTAGTCCCGTTCCAGATGGTTATGTTTACACTGTCTCAGACAGCAGATAAACTGAAGCTGAACACTCCGTGGAATATCTGGATTATTTATCTGGGATTTGGTGCAGGACTTGCAGTATTCATGTTCTGTGGATTTGTAAAATCAATCCCGATCGAAGTAGAAGAGGCTGCTATGATCGACGGATGCAATCCGCTTCAGACCTTCTTCCTGATCGACGTACATATACTGAAACCGACGATGATCTCTGTTGGTATTCTGGAAGCTATGTGGGTATGGAATGATTATTTGCTTCCGACATTGGTTCTTGATATCAAGAAATATAAGACTATTCCGATGCTGATCCAGTACTTCAGAGGAAGTTACGGTAAAGTGGAAATGGGACCGATGATGGCAAGTATCATGCTTACTGTCATTCCGATCATCATTGTATACCTGGCAGGACAGAAGTATATCATCAAAGGTGTTGCTGCCGGTGCGGTAAAAGGCTAATCAGGCTAACATATTATAAAACGAAAAGAAAGCGGTTTCTGGAAACGGGAACCGCTTTCTTTTTGTTTTTTGAGCGGGACAGAAAAACAGAATCTTCCTTGACAAATGAATCAATATAAGTTAGTATTACTCCATGACGAAATATTTAAATGCTGTGATAGGAAGAAGTAGTTTCTGACAAGACTCAAACAGAAAGTTACCGGTTGATGAGAGGTGCAGGAAGAGTTAGAGATGAATACATCCTGGAGCATCACACCGAACGCAGAGAGAAGAGAACAGGTAAGTAGGCTGTGACGGAATGGCGGACGTTATACCGCTGCAGTGATGGATGCGATGGCAGAGTCACTCACGGAGGCATACAGCGCGAGCTGCATGTGAAATAAGGTGGTACCACGGGATTATTCCCCGCCCTTACAGAAAAAAAGTAAGGACGGGGCTTTTTTTCGCAAAAACAAAAATTGATTAAATAATTTTTGAAAGAGAGGATAACGAAAATGGGAATTTATGAAGAACTTCAGGCGAGAGGACTAATCGCCCAGGTAACTGATGAACCGCTGATCCGCGATTTGGTAAATAACGGAAAGGCAACATTTTACATCGGATTTGATCCGACTGCAGACAGTCTGCATGTAGGGCATTTCATGGCGCTCTGCCTGATGAAACGTCTGCAGGAAGCCGGTAACAGACCGATCGCTCTGATCGGCGGCGGTACAGCTATGATCGGAGATCCGTCAGGACGTACGGATATGCGTCAGATGATGACGGAGGAAACGATTCAGCATAATTGTGAATGCTTCAAGAAACAGATGAGCCGTTTTATCGATTTCTCGGATGGAAAGGCATTGATGGTAAATAATGCGGACTGGCTTCTGGATCTGAATTATGTAGAAGTGCTGCGTGAAGTCGGTGCGCATTTCTCCGTAAACCGTATGCTTTCTGCGGAATGCTATAAGCAGAGAATGGAACGCGGACTGAGCTTCCTGGAATTTAACTACATGATCATGCAGAGTTATGATTTCTACATGCTGTTCCAGAAATACGGATGTAATCTTCAGTTCGGAGGAGATGACCAGTGGAGCAACATGCTCGGCGGTACGGAGCTGATCCGCCGTAAACTCGGAAAAGATGCAAGCGCCATGACAATCACGCTTCTTCTGAATTCCGAAGGCAAGAAGATGGGCAAGACACAGTCCGGTGCAGTCTGGCTTGACCCGAATAAGACTTCTCCGTTTGAATTCTACCAGTACTGGAGAAATGTGGCAGACGCGGATGTGTTAAAATGCCTGCGTATGCTTACGTTCCTTCCGCTGGAGCAGATTGATGAGATGGACAAATGGGAAGGCGCCCAGCTGAATAAGGCTAAAGAAATCCTTGCTTATGAACTGACAAAACTGGTTCATGGCGAAGAAGAAGCCGAGAAGGCACAGCAGGGAGCACGTGCGCTGTTCAGCTCCGGAAATGCAGCAGATATGCCGACAGCAGAGCTGACTGAGGAAGATTTTACAGACGGGAAGATCGACATCCTGACCCTCCTTCATAAGAGCGGTTTGGTCCCTTCCAAATCTGAGGCGCGCCGTGCCGTTCAGCAGGGCGGTGCAGCGGTGGACGGTGAGAAAGTTACAGACATCGCAGCAACATTTGCCAGAGAAGAATTTGACGGAGACGGAAAAGTCTTGAGACGCGGTAAAAAGAATTTCCGTAAAGTAGTGAACAAAGCGTAAGTAATATCGGACTGGAGGCATACGTGATGAGTTTTAGAGAAATAAAACCGGAAGAACTGAAAGAAAATCCATTCGATCTGATCGGAAAACAGTGGATGCTGATCACGGCGGGCGATGAGACGAAATGCAATACGATGACTGCAAGCTGGGGAGGCGTCGGAATCATGTGGGGAAAACCGACTGCGACAGCCTATATCCGTGATTCCCGTTTTACCAAAGAATTTGTAGATGGAAGCGAGTACTATACTTTATCATTTTTCGAGGAAACATACAGACCGGCGCTGAGTCTCTGCGGAAGGGTTTCCGGAAGAGATACGGACAAGATGAAAGATGCGGGACTGACTCCGTACTATATAGACGGAACGTCAGCGATTGCGGAGGCACGTCTGATCTTTGTCTGCCGTAAGGTGTTCCATCAGAGAATGGGAGAAGAAAACTTTGATGATCGCAAGAATCTGGAAAAATGGTATCCGGATCGCGATATGCATACGATGTATATGGGCGAAATTGTCAAAGTACTCGTAAAAGAGGATTAATGCTATGGGTAGATGGAAGCAGAACATCACGGTCGTTCTTGCATCTGCTTCACCCAGAAGAACGGAACTTCTGGGACAGGCGGGGATTCGTCATGTAGTCATCCCATCAAGCTGTGAGGAGACGATCAGCTCTGTGGTGCCGGAAGAGGTTGTCATGGAGCTCTCTGCGCAGAAAGCAGAAGACGTCTACGCAGGCTATGAGAAAGGGCATCCGGATGAAGAATTTGTCGTGATTGGTGCGGATACCGTTGTGGCATCCGGTAAAGAGATCCTTGGCAAGCCGAAAAGTGAGGAAGACGCATACCACATGATCTCCCTGCTCCAGAACCGGACGCATCAGGTATATACCGGAGTGACACTTCTGGCGAAAACGAATGAAGGACAGAAGAAGAATACATTTTTTGAATGCAGTCACGTGGCGGTGTATCCGATGGAGGAGGAAGAAATCCGTGACTATATTGGAACCGGAGAACCTATGGATAAAGCTGGCGCGTATGGGATTCAGGGCGGTTTCGCAATCTACATTCGGGGAATAGAGGGGGACTACAACAATATTGTCGGACTTCCGATCGCCAGAGTGTATCAGGAACTGAAAAAAATGGAAATATGATCGTATGACTGGATGAAAAATGTAAGCAACAAGGAGAAAAATACGATGAAGAAGAAATGGTGGCATGGAAAAACAGCATATCAGATTTACCCGAAAAGCTTTATGGACAGCAACGGAGACGGGATCGGTGACATCCGGGGAATTATCGGTAAACTGGACTATCTGAAAGATCTGGGCGTGGATATCATCTGGCTGTCCCCGATCTATCAGTCTCCGTTTGTAGATCAGGGATATGACATATCTGATTATTATGCTATTGACCCGGCATTTGGAACGATGGAAGACATGGACGAACTGCTTGAGGAAGCAAAAAAACGCGATATGTACATCGTCATGGATCTGGTTGTAAATCATTGCTCAGATCAGCATGAATGGTTTCAAAAGGCACTTCAGGATCCGTATGGAGAATACGGAAAATATTTCTATATCAGAGAAGGAAAAGACGGGCAACCGCCCTGCAACTGGCGCTCCTATTTCGGAGGCAGTGTCTGGGAAAAACTTCCGGGATATGAGAATCTGTTTTATCTTCATATGTTCGCGAAAGAACAGCCGGATCTGAACTGGGAGAACCCGAAGCTGCGGGAAGAAATCTATAAAATGATCCGCTGGTGGATGGAAAAAGGCTTGGCCGGTTTCCGGTTGGATGCAATTATCAATATTAAGAAAGATCTTCGTTTCCAGGATTTCCCGGCTGACCGTGAAGACGGAATGTGCAGCGCAGCGCTGATGCTCCAAAATGCGCAGGGGGTTCATGAATTTCTTCAGGAGATGAAAGAAAAAGCCTTTGCGCCGTATCAGGCATTCACGATAGGAGAGCTTTTTGATTTTCGCGAGGAAGAGATGGAGAAATATATCGGAGAGAACGGCTGTTTTGAATCCATATTTGATTTTGCGCCGCATTTAATTGGCGGAAATCAAAAGGGATGGTATGCCTGTGAGCCGGTGGACCCGGATGCATACCGGGATACGGTGATGAGAAGTAAACTTACGTCGCAAAAAACAGGACTGATGGCGAATATCATCGAGAATCATGATGAGCCTCGCGGGGTAAGCCGTTATATTCCGGAAGGAGAAGTGACGGAAATCAGCAAGAAAATGCTGGCAGGACTTATGATGATGACTTATGGCCTTCCGTTTCTCTATCAGGGACAGGAAATCGGTATGACAAATACCCGTTTCGAAAGCATTTCCGATATCAATGATATCAGCACGATCGAAGAATATCGCCTTGCCAGAGAGCAGGGCTATGACGAGCGGGAAGCACTGGATATTGTTGCGAAATTCAGTCGCGATAATGCCCGCACACCGATGCAGTGGGATGACACTGAGCATGCAGGATTTACCGATGGTACGCCGTGGCTTAAAGAAAATCCGAATTATAAGGAAATCAATGTGGCCGACCAGGAAGGAAGAGAAGGATCTGTTCTCGAATTTTATAAAGAAATGATTCGTCTCCGCAAAGATCCGGAATATGGTAATACCGTTGTGTATGGAGAGATGATACCTGCATATGAAGGCGAAAAGAGACTTTTTGCTTTCTGTAGAAAGGACGAAGATCACACATTGCTGGTAGTTGCCAACTATCAGAACGAAGATCGGACCATACCGATGGAGTTTGACAGCAAAAAAATCCTGGTCAATAATTATCCGGAGGATAATATTGAGAAAAGAGTCCTGAAGGTGAAAGACGGCTGGCTGCTGACATTGCGGCCATATCAGTTCATTGTGGCAGAACTCTGACCGGAAAACAGATGGCTATAAAAACATAATACAGACAGAAGGACAGAAGGCTTTTGCGCCAACTGTCCTTTTGTCTTGTCATGCATATTCAAAAATGATCCGTTGAATCTTTTGGAGTTGAAGCCCTGTTTTGCTAAGAAGGTGATTCATTATTTTAAATATTTCACGCTGTAAGGCGGCATCTCCAGATGTCCGTTCATCTCAATGACTTCTCCGGTAAGCAGATCGGTCATCGTTCCGCCGAGTTCTCCGTTCTGGGCGGTGTACGGTGCATCGGAAGCGTTGATTGCAACCAGCATGCGTTCGGAATCCGTTTTGCGTTCAAATACAAGCTGGTGGTTGGTGAGGACAACATTGCGATAGGTTCCGTTACAAAGCGCATCACTGCCTGTGCGAATATGAATCAATTCCTTGATCAATTCCGTCAGTTCATTCGGCTTCGGCTCTTCAAAACATGGACGAAGTGCATAATCATTATTCGGAGCCTTGACGCCCTCTTCTCCCCATTCGCTGCCATAATAAATACACGGAACTCCAGGCATTCCGAGGAGAAGACCGTAAGCCAGCGGAAGATGGTTCTTATTGGTCAGAATGCTGGCGATTCGTGTTACATCATGATTATCGACAAAGGACATCAGATGCTTTCCGCGGTAAATGCACCACTGTTCCGGACCGTACTGGCGATTCAGAGAATGAGCGATCTCGAACATATTCATACTGTTGAAACTGGAGTAGATTCCTTTGTAGCACTCATAATTCGTACAACTGTGGAGCATTTCATCATTTACGATCAGATTATAATCGCCGAACAATACCTCGCCGATCAGAGCAAAATCCGGTTTCAGTTCCTGGCAGAAGCTGCGCAGGCGTTTCATAAAATTGCGCTCCAGACTGTAGGCAACATCGAGCCGCAGTCCGTCGATATCGAATTCTCCCACCCAGCCCTTCACGCATTCCAGAAGGTAATCGACAACAGCCGGATTGTAGAGATTCAGTTTGACCAGTTCATAGTGCCCTTCCCAGCCTTCATACCAGAAGCCGTCATTATAGGCGGAATTACCGTCAAAATTGATGCAGAACCAGTCTTTGTAGGGAGAATCCCATTTCTTCTCCTGCACATCCTTAAAAGCCCAGAAACCGCGCCCTACATGGTTGAATACACCGTCCAGAACAATCTTCACATTATGTGCATGCAGATCCTTGCAGACCTCTGCGAAATCCTCGTTTGTCCCAAGGCGACAGTCGATTTTTTTGAAATCGCGGGTATCATATCCATGATTGTCCGATTCAAATATCGGGTTCAATAATATAGAAGAAACACCAAGTTCCTGCAGATAACTGCTCCATTCTTTCAACTTCAAAATTCTCGGAACAACGTTGCCGTCATTGGAAGTCGGCGCTCCGGTAAATCCAATCGGATAGATTTGATAAAAAATGCCTTCATAAGCCCACATGTGTCAGTACCTCGTTTCTTGTATTTTTGTGTGGTTTCATATGTGCTTATTATACCATAGGAACAGATGACCGGGCTACTGTAAAATTTCTGTGATTGTATATACGATAACGAATTGTGCGGGGAGTCGAAAAAAATAAGGAATAAATCAAAAAAACAGTTGACATGGAAAAGGCACCATAATATAATCCCATTTTCGACACTTGATAAAAAACAAAGAGGCTCAAACCATTGATTTTACTGGGTTTTTGCCTCTTTTTATATTTTTTGAATGTTGTATGGAATTTTTACTTT
>NZ_JBQHSG010000028.1:0-29555 GCF_052066375.1 Bariatricus sp. HCP28S3_A7 | reverse complement strand
ACGTGCAGTGAGGTTTAAAAAACTATCGAACAGAGATAACTGTTCTACATCATTTGTTTTAAAAGACATATGCAAACCACCTTTATTTGATAAGATGATTATACCATATGTCTTTCATCAATAGTAGTTATTTAATTAGTTGGAAATACCTTTTGACCCCAGCATCATAATATACTATGCACGCAATTTATTCAAGAAAATTTGCTATCATTTGTTTGAATTTTAGGAGTGCATCGGGGATGGGTTCATGGTCACGAATCTTCTTCAAAGATTTATTGGTGATTCACACCTCGTAGCATAATGTGATACGTATCAATTGGGCTTATTATTCTTCTTGTTCTGGGTATATTACTCTCCCTTCTTTGAAATATAGTAACTACACCCCGTCCCATAGCCACTTAGAATTTCCCTGCATAATTCATTGATATTTGCCTGAATCGGCTTGATATTGTTACAATAATCGGAAATTGCAGCACATACAGTATTACAATTTCCATTCATAGAAATAATTTTCGACAATCACATGAATCTTTACATATGATTCAGGAGCTCCTCAAAACCACCTGCCTATGAGCCGATTATAGCACAATTATTCTTTGTATTCTGCATTATTAATAAAAAGTGGAGGTCACTCCAAAAATTCTCTTATTCTATCCCGGTATTCTCCCGTCTTTCTCCCCAGCAGTACAAAAACATGTCCTTCTCCTTCTACATTCCACCTTCTACAATCTGCATTCACACATTCCTCAATCCGATCTGCATTTTTCATCTTTACAAAGTAATCTTTCTTTCCATGTATAATCATCATCGGAGTTTTTGAATGCCGAAGGCTCTCTGACGCATCACCGTAATAATCAAAATTATCCTTTGTCAGTCCAATTCCGCTCCAGATGAAAAATGATTTACACGCGAACTGTTTCATTCCTACATAGCTGCTGTCTACGATGAGTCTTGTAACATGTAACTCGGGAAGGGCCTGTAATTTCCCCACTTTCAACGGTCCATTTTCCATAAATGTATCAAGCCCGGAGAGATAGTTAACTGTCGCTCCTCCTAAAGATAATCCATGTACGATCACTTGCTCTACTTTATAATCAGCATGGAGCTTTTTCAGCCAGTCATAGACATCCAGACTTTCCAGGAACCCCATCGCCACACGTCCTTCGCTTTTCCCGAATCCGCGCAGATCCGGCGCCAGAATATGATAGCCAAGCTCATAATAGATATAGCCGATATTATTGGTTATGATGCTGCCATCCAACTGATTCGGATGCAAAATGACAGCCCACTTCCCAGAAGGTTCTTTTTGTTTATAAATCCTTCCCAAAAGCTGAACTCCATATTTCTTCCCAGCAAATTTTTCCGCGAGTTCTGCGCGAATCCAGACTTGCTGTGGCGTAACAGGAAGTACCTTATCTGTCTTTCCTTTTACATATTTTATTGCTCTTACAAATTCTTCCCTATTCATCTTTTCCCTACCTTGTTCCATCCTCTTTCGATTTTACATTTTCTCATATCTTCTCAAGACACGGACACTCTATTCCTATTCACCTAAATCCCGATAAAGAAGATATGAAATATGGCTGGAGCGAATCTATCTCTATCATATAGGATTACTCAAGCTTTGTAAAGGTACGTACTATCTACCGTTTAGTGATTACTATTATCCACAAGCACTTCCGAAATCGTCACTAAATTCCGAGAATAATCTTCAATATAATATCAATTTCCATCAAACATATATATAATATCTTTCCCCTGTGCAATGATTTCAGGATACACATTCTAAGACATTATTTCTGTATTCCATATCCGCTCAGACAGTTTCATCGTCAAATTCTGTAATTCGGACTAGAAATAAAGCCTCATAGAACGTATAATAAAATTCATAGATTATAAATTAAAACAGTCCGCGGGCGGGTTCGCGTCACTCAGAATGAGTGACTACGAACCCGTCCCCCGGCCACGAGGACTCATATATGAATTATACAAAAATTTTACAAGGTATCCTTGACATTGGAGAGGCAATGTTAAAAAGTGGTGCCGAGAATTTTCGAATTGAAGACAGTCTCTATCGAATGTGCAGGAGTTACGGCTTTACACGGTATGATGTATTCGTAATACCAAGCAACATTCAGATTACTATTGAGACGCCGGATGGGGAGATTCTTACTCAGATCCGCCATATTGAGACGGTTAGTACTGATTTTGATCTACTTCACCATTTGAATAAGCTATCAAGATATGTCTGTGCGCACACGCCGAATGAGAAGGAACTGCATCAGAAGTATCTTGACACCATGAACCGCATTCCGCAGCATCCCGCGATCCAGTATGTTGCTACTGTGATGGGCGGAACCGGATTTGCTGTTTTTTTCGGGTGCGGATTTACTGACGCAGTTGTAGCTGCGATTGCGTCTGTGATGCTTGTCATCGCCGGAAACTGGCTCAGTAAAAGGGAGAGCAATTTGCTGATCTATAATATGATTCTCTCTTTCTTATCGGAAGTATTGATCGTCGTTCTGGTCCGGCTGGGTATCGGCGTCCATCCGGAACGAATCATGCTGGGGATGGTCATGCTTCTCATCAGCGCAATAGGAACAACGAATGGAATCCGTGATCTCCTGCAGCGGGACTTTATTTCCGGTCTGATCAACATCTTGAATTCTTTTCTTGGCGCTGCGGGTATCGCATTCGGAATTGCACTTGCCATGCTTCTTCTGAATGAAGTTTCTTCCGAAGGAGCAGCGCTGAATACGAATATTCTGATTCAGCTTATTTCCTGCACGATCGGATGTACCGGTTTCGCACTGTGTTTCAAAATTCGTGGCAGACAGGTGCTTTTTTCCAGCGTCGGCGCTTTTTTGACCTGGGGAATTTATCTGCTGGTGTACCACTTTAACCCCAGCAATTTCCTGGCCACACTGACAGCCGCCGTGTTTGTCGGTTTCTATGCATTTGCCATGTCCCGGATCAACAAGGCACCTTCTACGATTTTCCTCACCGCATCCGTGCTTCCCTTAATTCCGGGATCTGCTCTGTACTATATGATGTATGGATATGTGAGTGGAAATAAAGAAATGGCAATGGTCAAGACAAATTCGCTGCTCACGACCTGCCTTGCCATTGCCTTAGGATTCTTAATCGTTGATGTTGCTTCAAGATATCTTATGACTGCATTGAATCGGGATTACCATATCGGAAAACATTCCTAGAATCCAGTGCAGATATCCGGATTGGCTCCTTACGTTTCACTTGCGATATAAGTACGAATCGCCTCGGCTGCCTCCTGATAATCTTTTTTGACATCTTCCAGAAGTGCAGCCGCTTCTTCTGGAACGGTCTCCTGCTCTTTACGCAGTACTTCTGTAATTATTTCCGCAGAACCTGCAAGCCGCTCAATCCCAAGATTTCTACATACGCCCTTCAGGGTATGTGCCGCACGGAAGGCCTCTTCCCGATTTCCTGCATCCATTTCTTCACATAATTTTTGATAACTGTCATCTTCTAAAAATTTGCCTATAAACTTACGCACAAGATTCGGGCTCATCAATCTTTTGAGAACAGCTTCATAGTCTCCGCCTATCTTCTGATAGCATTCTTGAATTGTCATCATTTTCTCCTTTTTGCCGGATTTATTCCACCGCTTTTCCTACCGTCTCCAGCGGATCAATCGTTTCCAGCTGCATTTTGTTTTTTAATTTATCTTCCACTTCCATCAGACATTCCAAAAGCAATGGATTAAATGCGCCGCATTCCCCATGCAGGATCTCATCCGAACAATTATCTTACCGATGTCATGCAATGCAGATACCATATTTTCTAACTCCCTATGCTAAAACTTTCTTAACACATGAAACTATAATAATCTGGAGAGTGCCTTATAAAATCTTTGCATCACTTCCGGCGATGGTTGATTCGTATTTCCGAGTTTTACAGTTTTATTTGCGCCATGGTAATCACTTCCTGCGGTGACAAATAAATTGTAAATTTCTGCAAATTTCAGCATGCTGCTCTTTTGTAATTCGGTGAATCCCGAATAATAGCATTCCAACCCCATAAGGCCATTGGCTTTGAGTCTGGAAATCCGTTCCTCGGTAGCTTCTTCTGTAAGCACTTTGGACCCGTCTGCCAGGATTCCATGCGCAAGCACCGGAATTCCGTCTGCGAATAAAATGGCATCGATCGCCTCCTCAGGAGACAGATATCTTTCCTTTCCATGGTATCCGCCCAGAATCCGGAATGCCTCAGCCTTATCTGCGACATATCCTCTTGCAAGCATCATTTTCGCAAGATGCGGCTTCCCGGGGTTCTCCAGCGCCAAAAATTCATTCTGTTCTTCTTCCGAAAATGCAAAGCCATAATTCTCTTCAAGAAACCTGAGCCGGTTTTTCGCTTTATCCATCCGGGCTGAATGAGTAATCTGTACAGCTTCGAGAATGGAAGATTTCTCCGGGTCATATCCGTACCCGAGGATGTGATATTTTCCTTTGTTGTCACGGCAGGAAAATTCCACACCGTAAATAAATGCCGGATCATCTGGCTGCAATACTTTCTGCATCTCCGCACATCCATCGCAGGAATCGTGATCGGTCAGAGAGAAAAGATCGATTCCTGCCGCCTTTACTTTTTTAAGCAAGGCAGCAGGTGTATCCGTTCCGTCAGAATAGATTGAATGCATATGCAGATCCGGGTTTTTAAAATTCTTATTACGATTCATTATATCAGTGTATCCACCTGTTCTGCCAGTTTGCAAAGTTCATTTCTGTAGATCTCAATCAGTTCCGGGCTTCCGTTTCTGCGAATGGTACGGCGCAGTAATCGGATCAATCCTACAACTTTCGCTTTATTTTCTTTGTCTTTCAGGACTTCCTTATCATCGGTTCCATAGTAAAGTGCAAGGCTCTTCTGCCAGAATGCTTCCGCAACCTCATATGGGAAACCAAGGAATGACAGCACATTGTTCTTATCCAGCATATTGAATCCGATATATGCATTATACATAGACCCCATTTCCAGAACCGGATGACCGATTGCAAGTGTATCCATATCGATCAGGATCACTTCATCATTTTGAAGCATAATATTCTTGGTGTGATAGTCACCATGAATCATATGGTCATCATGCGGAATCTCCAGCATCATTTTATGGAGTTTTTCATATACCTCTTTCGGAAGATGATCCTTCAAGAATTCCGTCCATCCAATTGCGATCTCCCGCTGATCCGGGAGCTGTCCCGCAGGAACTTCTGTGGAATGGATCAATTTCAAAAGGTCAATATACATCTTTGCATATTCATCGATATTTTCAGGCGTTTCCGCTAAAAGCTTTGAAAATGATTTCGCATTTAGCAGTTCGAACATAGATGCATAATGGTCATCGACCTTTACGACGTCATAAGAAATTGCAGTCGGAATACCGAGGACCAGTGCTTTTCGTGCGACATCACGCTCATGTTCGATGTCTGCCAGGGAATCCGGATTCAGATATACCTTAACTACGGTATCCGGATCAATGCGGTATACTTTACCATTTGCGCCCTGACCTATCACTTCACATCCTTCCACAGACACTCTGCGGTATGCGCGGGAAACCGGCATCATGGAAGTAAATCCGGTCATATCCAGAATCTCATATACTTCGGTGGATGCATTCTTCAGCTCCAGTTCAGGATGATTTTTACGCAGTCTTAAGATCACACGGAGACCGGCACTGGAAAGATACTCGAGATTTTCGAGATCGATCATTACAGGAACGCCATTCTCAGCTTTCATCATTTCTTCTTCAACCTGAGGTGCATTGGAAGAATCAATTCTGCCGCTTAAATGAATCACCGTTTTCTCGTTCTCCCGTGTAATAGTAACATTGCCCATATGAATTACCTCCATTTCACTTTATTCTATTTGATTGTATTTCTCTATATTCAGCATTTTTTTCCGTTTTTGTAACAATGAGGGCTACCGCCACGTCTCCAGTCGAATTCACTGCCGTCCGGAACATTCCCATCAGCGAATCGATTCCCATAATCAGGCTCAGTGCTTCAGCCGGCACACCGATCTGAGTAAGCATCAAATTGTGACAGGCACGTAACAATGTAATTCAATGCTTGACCAAGGTTATTCTTATCATTCAGTATCATCATTTTCTACTAGTCTTCTATCTAAATGCTTTCTTCATTTTCAAAATATTCTTTCCATCTTTGTACTCATATGAAAGATCATCCATACTCTTTTTCACCATAAAGATTCCGAGTCCACCTATTTTTCTTTCATCCGCCGAGAGTGTTGTATCCGGTTCTTCCTGTGAAAAGGGATCGTAAGGAATGCCCTGGTCAATAAATGTAATCGTCACTTCTGCAGGCTCCTCAGAAATTTCCAATTGTACCGTCACATCACCCGTATTGGGTTGATAAGCATAATAAGAGATGTTGCTGAAAATCTCATCAATCGCAATATTGATCTGCATCTGTGCTTTCATCGGGCAGCCGCTTTCTTCCAGAGCTTCCTCTACAAATGATGTCACTTTATTCAGATTATCCACTATTGCCTCAACTGTAAGCTCTTTTGCTGTCCCCATCTGCTTCATCCTGACACCTCCTTTTCTTCGTCTCCCGTTCCTTTTTCTTATTCAATCGTCAGGATATCTGAAAAACCAGTCACCTCAAACACTTCCATGATCACATCATTCACATTTCTGATTACCATACTTCCCTGTTTATTCATAGCTTTCTGCGCCACAAGAAGTACACGAAGACCTGCTGATGAGATATATTCAAGCTTGGAAAAATCAAAAACAAGTTCCGTAATGTCTGCAAGAGAATCCTTCAGTTCTCCTTCCAGAAGCGGTGCAGTTGTCGTATCCAGTCTGCCTTCCAGCGCAATCGTCATTTTGGCGTCTTCCTTGTTTTTGTTGATATTCATAATCTTGATCCTCCTAAATTCTTTTTCCGTTCTGCGGTACACAATGCACCTAAGCAATTACATTTTAGCATTTCCCCTACCGTGTATCAATGATTTTTGTCTACAAATGCGAACTTCCCGGCATCGTCTGTGTCTTCCAGCGTATCGTTTTTGCTTTTATGACTGCAAATATGTTTTAATATGATTGAAAATCATTTCCATCGCTGCCTGATTGTAGCCGCCCTCCGGCACGATCACATTGGCATTCTTTTTACTCGGCTCCACATACTGTTCGTGCATTGGTTTGACCGTCTCAATATACTGATTAATAACGGATTCCAGACTTCTTGCCCGTTCCATAACATCTCTCTGTATTCTTCGGATAATCCTGACATCCGCGTCTGTATCAATAAAAATCCGCATATCCATAAGCTCACACAATTCTTTATTTTCAAAAATCAGGATACCTTCCACAATAATCACACGGTTCGGCACGATTCGGATCGTGTCTTTGCTGCGATTATGGATCGTATAATCATAAAGTGGACATTCAATGCTCTCACCTTGTTTCAATGCTTTCAGATGGCGGATCATGAGTTCCGTATCAAATGCATTCGGATGATCGTAATTCAGACGGCTTCTCTCGTCGTAATCCATATCATCATGTGCTTTGTAATAATTATCATGTTTAATAATCGTTACACTTTCCGCAAATCTTGCTGCAATCTGATTGGTCAATGTGGTTTTCCCGCTCCCGGATCCGCCCGCAATTCCGATAATCATATTTTCACTCATTTCATTTTCTCCCGTTCTTTCCATTTTAATCGGATTTTTGTTGTAAAGATATCGATTTTGTATAGCTTCTGTTTTCAGTTTATCATGATTTAGCCTTGGTTTCAACGAATCTGGGGTGCATTTTAAAATCATACGTTTGCAAGATATGAATCATTGCTTTCATCGCTAAATCATAAAACATCCATTTCATACAGCACGGCAGTCTGGCAGCAATTGAAGTGCTACTATAATGATAGTTATAGTTTTTGTCGTGTATCATTCATACAAAACAAAGGAGGTTACTAAAATGTCCACAACAATAGCACCTGATATCCTGTTCTGTGATTATTATAAACAATGGATCACAACATATAAAGAAGGAGCCATACGTCCCGTCACCATGGAGAAGTATTCCATGGCACATCAGTGGGTGGAAAAACTCGTCCCAGAACTTCGCATTACCGACCTGACCCGGATTGCCTACCAAAAGCTTCTCAACGATTACGCTGCAGAACACGAGCGACAAACTACTATGGATTTTCACCATCACCTCAAATGCGCCATACTGGATGCAGTTGATGAAGGTTTAATTGAACGGGATCCTACACGTAAAGCAATCATCAAAGGTAAGCAGCCACGGGATAAAAAACCTAAATACCTGAATCAGTTCGAACTACAGAAACTGCTCGCTGATCTGACTCTGGAGCAGGAAGTCAGCTGGGATTGGTTCATTCTTTTGGTTGCCAAAACCGGCATGCGATTTTCAGAAGCCCTGGCTCTGACTCCAAAAGATTTCGATCTTTCCCACCAGATTCTCTCTATTTCAAAAACATGGAATTATAAAGGAAATGGCGGCTTTTCTCCGACTAAAAACAGCTCCTCCGTACGCAAAATCCAGTTGGATTGGCAGACGGTCATTCAATTTGCAGGTCTTCTAAAAGGGCTTCCTGAAGATCAGCCCATTTTTGTAAAAAATACCGTTTACAACTCGACCGTAAATGATATTCTTGCCCGTCACTGTAAAGCCGTGAATATCCCTGTGATTTCCATCCACGGACTTCGGCATACTCATGCTTCACTCCTTCTTTTCGCCGGAGTTTCCATCGCCAGTGTAGCCAGGAGATTAGGTCACTCTAGTATGACGACCACCCAGAAGACTTATCTGCATATCATTCAGGAACTCGAAAACAAAGATATCGATCTCATTATGAGGTCTCTATCCAGCCTTAGCTAAAAGGAAATAATGATACACGTCAAAATAGATAAGAAGGCAATATCTCTCTTGATATCGCCTTCTTATCATTCTCTAGATATCGAATCCATCTTCCAGTATGAATTTTCTCAGAAGTTCATCTAACTTTGCCCGAACCTTTCTTTTTGGCACATTACTTCCTTCTTTTTCATCAAAATATTGTTTTGCAATCGTAATATCAACGCTCTGAATCAAATCGTCATATTGACCAAATGCATTCATATCATTTTCAGTCACATGCTTTCCCATCAACTGGCGTAATTTCTGTTCATAAATTCCCAATCTGGAGGCAAAATTATGAATCTGATCACTTTTCGCACGAATTTGATATTCTACTATATACTCCCGGACACTTTTATCTTCACTGACAATCAATTCATGATTCTGGATATCCTTCAGCAGAATATTAGCAAACTTCTGCTCTTCCTGTGTAAGACTTGCAAAGGAACGATGCAATTCATTGAGCATATTATGAATGGTCTCTTCATCGGCATTCTCATTTAACATCTTCACATATTTCTTGAACCTGCTGTCCATATAATCCGAATCAATCTTTTCTGTAGAAAGTGCCATCAAATAGGGTTCAATATCATACGCTTCCTCTTCACCGCCTCCATCAGGGCCTGGTCTTCTCAGCTCTTTGTAACGCGCAAGCAATATTTCAAATGTCTGCTGATCAAATTCCAGACAAACTATTTCTTTCACTCCACCCGGTTGTTCAATTTCATAAGAAGTCTGTTCCCATACAAATCCCTGTACCTTAGCCGGTTCCAGATGCTTATTGAGTTCTCGGAATAATTTCGAAAACTTCTGTTTTTCCGCCTTTTCATCCGGGAGCTTGTAAAAATCAGAAATACCGGCAGATTCAAATAAAGTTTTAATCTCTTCAAAACATCGATTCATACTTTCCAGATTTTCTTTCAATTTCGGCACAAAGATTCCGTATGGCTTATTCCCTGAATACTGTTCAAATGCATATTCCACCACATTTTTCATGGTATACGGTCTTCTGTAGTAACGAATGATTCCATGCGGCTTATCCTCAGTAAACACACGGTTAGTTCTTGAAAAAGCCTGAATGATCATTTCAATATTTGACCATTTATAGAACTTATCCATATATAAAGTATTCAGCCACTTTGAATCATACCCGGTCAGCATCTGATCTACAACAATCAAAATATCCAGGCATTTCTCCGGCTCATTTTCAATAGCCACATAAGCATCTTTGTGTGCCAGTCTTGCACACACATCTCTTTTAAAAGCCGCATATCCCGGAATATTGAACCGCACACTGAAATCATGATTGTAATCTTCCAGAATCTCTTTGATTCCATCGATTTTCTCAATGGATCCTTCATGATTCCCATCATGAGGATCAAATACTGCGGTGATTTTCAAGCCACGATTTCTGGATCTGATTTCTTTGTAGTACTGGATCGCTTCTGGAATACTGCTGGTAGCTAACATGGCATGGAATTTTCCATTATGACTCTGGCTGATCCAATTTTCCAAAATATCATCTACAACTGCTTTTCGATGCTGCTCCCGGTCATACTGCGCATCTGTCAGCTGCCCTTCAATACTTTCTAATACTTCCCCATTGTCTCCCAATTCCGCCCCCATAGGGACTTCATTCATCCAGTGATTATAAATTGCTTCTTTCGCCGGATTCCCGAAAACTTCTGCTTCGCTCCTGACCTTTGCTTTATCCAAAGCTATCGCCAGTCTCAAATTCTTGTCTTTATATGTAGGCTGCGGAATTGTATCAAAACCGAGTACATTGCCATCTCTCATCCCATCCGCCACCGTATACCTGGTACCTTCCAGTTCATTTCCAAAGACATCTGCTGTTGTAGTATCTTTCTTTTTATTGATTTCTAAGATAGGTGTACCGGAAAATCCAATAAAGATTGCCCTTGGGAAGGTGTGTTTAATCGTCGAAAGCATTTCGCCAAAAACACTGCGATGACATTCATCTACGATAAAAACAATCCTCTTTCGATTGATTTTTTCAATATCTGCGATATTCACATTATCATCCGGTGTAATTCTGCTCATTTTCTGAATCGACGTAACAATCAGTGTGTCCTTCGCGGCATCACTTTTCAATTTCCCCAATAATACAACCGTATTTTCAGTGGACTGAACGTCATCAGTTTCATCAGAAAATCCCCGATATTCCCGCAAAGATTGTATTCCCAGTTCAATCCGATCCATCAAGAAGACCACTTTATCAGCATCGCCGGAATTTGCGATCAACTGAGCCGACTTAAAACTGGTCATCGTTTTACCGGATCCCGTAGTATGCCACACATATCCACCATAAATATTCTGGTCATCCCATTTCATTTCACTGACACGACGAGATATCTTACTGGCCGCATAATATTGATAACTTCTCATAACCTTCAGCGTATTATCAGTCTGATCTGCAACCGTATAATATCCGATCAACTCATGTGCCATTGGAATAGAAAGAAGCCTTTCCGCGATCGTACTCCAGTCGTTAATTGGATTATTATACTGATCTGCCCAATGAAAACAAAATTTCTCACTGAATTTATCCGCGCGCCCGGGATTCGCAAAATATACACATTCCTCCGGGTTCATAGCTACGAAAATCTGAACCAACGAAAAAATCCCAGTGAACACTCCTTCATGCAAATATTTCTGAATCTGGTATTGCGCCTCCGATACAGGCACACCACTTTTCTTTAGCTCTACATGAATCAGCGGCATCCCATTTATCAACAGGCAAAAATCTCCACGCCGGTTTGGATAAATATCATTTCGTGCGCTATAAATCGGCTGTTCGGCAATCTGATATCGTGTCCTGCCAGCCGCAATTTCATTCCGATCAAATATTTTCAAAGAAATCATTTTACCAAAATTGTGTTGATCCTTCTCATTATCTCTGACAATCTGGACATATCCACCATTAATAAATCCATTTAACTTGAGTGGTGTTCGCAGTGCTTTGATTTGCTCCATAATCTGCTGCATTTCTCCGGCTGTCATCGGATAATCTCCAAGACGATCTACCGCTCTATTATTCTCATATATAATATTCGCCCAGTTTTGAAGCAGTTCTTTCTCGTTCTTGTACTTCAGAACACCGTCTCTCCACCCTTTTTCTTCTACGAGGGTTCTAATGAGATCCGCTTCAAACTTACTTTCACTGTCGTAACTCATTTATTCACATCCTATCTTTTGTGATTTGTCAGAATTTGTATTTCTACCAATTTGCCCGTTTAAATAAACATTTTTTCTAGCAGTAGTCTTTTAATCATTTTGAGCTTCTCAAGCTTACGCTGATGAAGGGTGATAAGGTTGTCGAGATTTGAAAAATATTCGCCAATCTTCCCCTGCTCAGCAATAGATGTGATTGGCACTTCGACATCTTTGATTGCTCCTATTGGAAGTTGTTTTAATGCTGAACCCGTTTGTCTTTTTAATAATTCATTTTGTCCTGTCCAAGATAACAAATACTGAATCAGAAATTTTCCATATAATTCACTTTTGTCAGTGCGCAATATTGCTAATTGAGAATTAATGTTCCACCCTGAATTATCAGTATTTACGTAGCCTAGTGCGCCTAAGGAACCTCTAACAGCAATCACAATATCATCTTCATGCAAGTGACCAGATGTAAGTTTGGAATGTTTTTCGGGAGTAATATAACTTGCTCCATCAAGGGATAGTTTTCCATCCTTTAAATTTCCGCCTGTAAGAAAAGGTATTCCACTACCGCTATCAGTCATATCAGATGATTTTGGATAAGCCTCTCCATAGTTGCCATCTGTGAAAAATGTATTTGTTGCTCCCAGCTTACGCTGTTCCCAATCGTAATTCCCACTCTACCATGCATGTTTTCCTGTAGCTAGCAAGCTGTCGATATCTATAAAAGCATTTTCAATTCGTTCTGTATGATATCCCCAATAATTATCATAAACAGCTTGAGTAATCCCCTTCTCATCCCATTCTTTTAAGACATCACCAGTTTTTTCCCCTCGATAGGATGCATAATATTCTAAAAGATACATAAAAAATTTCATTTCTTCTGGCATAACGTTTCTTACTCTCCTCTAATATAAATGGAATTTCTTGGATCCCCAGTAATTTTCTCTGCTTCCCACATTTCAAATATGGCTCCCGCTCCGAAGGAAGTCAGGCCATTCTCTTCATTTTCCAACATTTCATGTGTTTCTGAGAATACAAATTCTCTTAACGCATCCATTTGGCTATATCCGTATTTATCAATAATCATCTGAACAACTTCACCATTATAGTAATCGATAATTTCCGGTTCTAATCGCTTCATACATTTTTCGCCTCCACAAATTTCAATAATTTAAGTGCTCTCTCTGTTCGAAAAGCATATTGATCTTTTAGTTTTTGAGGAAGAAGCAAACGAATCGCAACATCCTCAGGGAAATATCCTTTCAGATAGTTATTTATAGTTCGAATAGTCTGGTCGTTTGCAACAGGCCCGATTACAATATCATATTCTTCATCCAACAATTTACCAGTTCTATTTGCTGCAATATATCTGAGCCACTCTTTATTTGTAGCTTCAAAAATCAAGACTCTCACTTTTTCCGCCATTTCATCATCAACCTCATAGACTGATACAAGCGGTGTTCCTATTTTACGGTTACTTGTCGTACGCAAAGCCCATTTTTTTGCCTGTTCAAAATCACTGGTTAAGTAAAATCCAGCTTCAAAATCCAATAGTCTTTTAGTCGGAATCAGTTTGAGATCATTTACCTCCACATTACTTCCGTGGTATAAAGTCATAACAAACTCCTTCTTTCTTTACTTGCTTTTCTCTACTTAATAAACTAAACTATATGCTCAATTCCCATTCATAACGTAACATGGTACCTCGCTACAAATACATATTTTTCTAAACAAACATTTTTTCAAGCATGGCTTTCTTAATATTTTGCAATTTTTCCAATTTACGCTGATGAAGGGTGATAAGGTTTTCCAGGTTTGAAAAATACTCTCCAATTTTCTTCTGTTCAGCATATTCAGGCATCAACGTTTCGACTGCGTTTATTGTTGCCTTTGATAAACTCGGAATTCCAGTGGACTCATCTTTTGCTTTCCAATTAACATTTTGAAAAATATCAAAAACAAAATTCAAATCATATTTATCTCGTGGAACCGCGTAAAACAAGGTGTCTACAGTCCAAAATGGAGCCCGCAATATGTACGGATTATCTATTGTTCCTTTTCTTCCAATACCAATAGCATCTTCATCATCGGACAATGCTTCATTAATCGAAAGCATATATCCACCAGTTCCATACACTGGAATATCCCCTTCTTCTAGATGTTTATAATCTCTTCCGCTACGAACATCGACAACATCACCCAACTTACGCTGTTCCCAATCATCAGTAAATCCAGTAAATCGAATTTCTGGTTTCACCTCACCATTTTGAGGAATCATTTTTTCAAGCATAGATTTTTTAACACTTTTCAGCTTATCAAGCTTACGCTGATGAAGGGTGATAAGGTTGTCGAGATTTGAAAAATATTCTCCAATTTTTGCTTGTTCTTTTGATTTCTTGGGATAATTTACATTTAACCCTTCAATACCTTTTTTAGTCAATTGTGGTTGTGCACTTCCAAAACTCATAAATGAGATCTGATTTTGCCCTTTATCAGATTTCATAAACTGATACAAATATGATGTATTAATACTTACCTTTTTTCTTAAAATCAGCATCCCTGAATTTATTCTTACATATGGCACAATCCTTTGAATATCAGCACTATACCATGCTATGTGTCCCAATGACCCCCTTGAAGTTATTACTATATCATCGTCAATTAGTTTTCCATTTCCCATACTATCTGACTTTTCTTCCGAAATAAATTGGTTAGTATCAAACGAAAATCCATCGGTAGTTACATTTGAAGCATTTAAAAACAAAGTGTGGCCATTTGTATCAAAATCTGTTTCTTTAGGATAGTTTTTTCCTCTATCTCCATCTAATACATCTACAATATCTGATAACTTACGCTGTTCCCAATCATCAGTAAACCCAGCAAACCGAATCTGTGGTTTTTTCGTCTTTTTCCCCATTTTACTCACCCCCAAGCAGCGCTTTCAAACTGGCAAGCCCCATCATATCAAACTCATTTCCCGTAAGTTCATCTGTCATCCTTATCAACTCTCTTTCAGTTTCTTCGATTTCTTCCTCAATATCGTGAAGAGTCGTAGAATACTTGTCCGCAAGAGATTGTACTTTTTTAACAAGATCTGCCACAATTTGCTCCGGCAGGTTATGTAAATCACTGATTAACGGTTTAATCCATTTTTCACTCAATAGTTTTTCTTCCTGCTCATCAGAAAGTTTTTCTATCGTTTCTTTCGTTTGAATAAGAAGCCGCGATGTTAATTCCTTGATTTCCTTTTTAATTTCTTTTTCTTCTTTGCTTAGATTGCCATATTGCTCTAATACCGCTTTCAATGCCCGTTCTTCTTCATTTTCCGCTTTTCTTAACTCTTTTAACTTTACGGTAACTCCCTTAGCATTAAAAGCGTCCTGATTTTCATTTAAAATATCGCTTTCTTTATCTTCTTCGGAAAGATTTTCAATCAATTCCTCATACATGGATGTAATCTCAGCAAGTCGTTTTTCATTTTCTGTAATTACAGACAAGCGATCCGGCAAAAGCACTTTTTGTACCAGCTCAAATGGCAAAATTCTTCCTTTCCATCCTTCCTGAATCTCTTTATCCTTCTTCATGACCATGTTTGGTTCTACAACCTTGATTGCTTCTCGCCCTTCTGTCCCAATCACATCAAAATCAATTGCAATCTCAGTCCACTTATCATCGAGTATCTGGTATGCCTTGTATTTGTCAATTAACGGAATGTCGTGAAGTCGCTTAAAAATCTGATTTCCTATTTCTTCCTTTTCTTTGCCCGCCTGTAAGGATTCCATATTTTGAATCAATCTTTCTTTTAATAAGTCTTCGAAATCCATAAAACAATTTGCGAAATTATTTTTAAACACTTTAATATCTTCGTTTTCTACAATAATTTTTTTTACATCTTCACATCTGAGCGAAGAATATGGAGTACCGTTACTCATAAAAAGGCTCTCACGAAGACTCGGAAATGCTTGCCAATATCTTTGCAGCTCGTCAATCTCTGAATTTGGAATCCCACCCATCAAACTTGCATAGATATCCCAACTTTCTGCTTTCTCTGAAGAGTCCACATAGCGCGGAATATTAAGATTATAATCATTTGCACGGATTTCTTCTCTGCTGACCACTTTCGAAAACTTTTCAATTGTCTTCCTTTCAAAATAAGCATCTACGATTCTCTTAATATCTGATGCTTGAAGCTTATTATTTTTTCCCTCCTTAACAAATCCCTTTGATGCATCAATAATCAAAACATCTTTATTTTCCCGTTTTTGTTTCAACACCATAATGATTGTCGGAATGCCTGTCCCGAAAAAAATGTTCGCCGGAAGCCCGATAATTGCATCAATATGATTCTTTTCGATCAGATTTGTCCGTATTTTTTCTTCTTCTCCACCACGGAACAAAACACCATGTGGAAGCACAATCGTCATAATTCCATCTGGTTTAATATGATAAAGATCATGAAGAAGGAAAGCGTAATCTGCTTTGCTCTTCGGTGCCAATCCATATTCACTATATCGCGGATCAGACTCCTTTCCGTCCGGTGTCCACTGTTGCGAATAAGGTGGATTTGACACAACTGCATCTACACGAAGCACCGGTGGATAACTGTCAAGATCAATCGGCCAGTCGTCCTCCAATGTATCCGCATTCCTTGTAAACAAATTTGAGGGATTAATTCCTCTCATAATCAAATTCATTCTGGTCAGGTTATACGTACTTTCTTTTAACTCCTGCGCATAATACTGTATACAGTCGCGGTTCATATATTTCGACACACTTTGTCCAATATTAATGAGAAGAGAACCTGAGCCGGAAGTCGGATCATAGATTGCGATCCGTTCTCTGTCTTTCAGATGCTCCGCGACAATTTCAGACATTAACACGGATACTTCATGAGGAGTATAGAATTCCCCCGCTTTCTTCCCGGCGTTTGCAGCGAAATTTGAAATCAAATACTCGTAGATAAATCCCAGAACGTCATATCCCTGTTTTTCATCCATAGGAATATCTTTTATCAATTGAATCAAATCACTAATTGCCTTCGTTCTTGCGTTACTAGTTTCACCCAGTTTAGAAAGCCCCGTCTGAAGTGTATCAAAAATTCCATCAAAAACATTTTTATGCGACTCATTGATCAGTCTGTCAAATGCAGATAATGCATCAGTTACATTTGATACATCAAAATTCTTTCCCATACCAAGCCAGGTCGAAAACAGATTCTTGTAAGAAATGAAATATCCCAGGCTTCTCCTGCACTGGTTTACAGTCTCAGTATCTTCCTCGACCAATTCAACAAAATCTTCCTCTTCCCAGTCATTTTTCTTCAGGAAATCCACTTCTCTATCAGAAAGGAATTTATAAAAAATAAAGCCAAGAATATAGTCTTTGTATTCATTAGCTTCAATTTTTGATCTCATTTTATTTGCAGATTCCCAAATACGGGAAGCTAATTGTTGTTTGTTCATGGAAAACTCCACCTCTCTACAGAATTATTCTTTTAATAACCACATTGTATCACACTTTTCCTCTAGGTAGGATACGAAATGCTTCTCCCAATTTTTCCACCTTTCAAATCATTCCGTATCACTTCAAGCCCTCCGATTGAAACACAGAATTTCGGATTATGTGCACAGCATTGTTCATACACATACTCCAGTTCAAACCATTCCACCGCATCCAATTCCTCTTCCTGCAGTATCAGTTCTGAAATATCTATCGGTTTTTCGTATATAAATACAAATGCAATCTCGTTATCCCGGAACATTTTTCCATAGAATTCTGTTTCATATTGAATTTTGAAAGTATCCACGAAACGGAGTTCTTCTTTGTCGGCTGTGATGCCCAGTTCTTCTCGAAGCTCCCTCAGTGCGGAATCAAGCGGCTCGTCTCCGGCCTGAATATGTCCCGCAGAAGAGGTATCGAATTGCCCCGGGAACGAATCTTTCTTCAAAGAGCGCTTCTGCAGCAGCACTTCTATTTTTTTCCCATTCCTGTGGATGATCCAGACATGTGCCGTGCGATGTCGAATTCCTTCCGAGTGAGCTTTCGCTCTTTCCACCGTCTCTCCTGTGGGATTTCCATATTCATCTACAATGTCTACAAATTCCAAACTGTTGTCACCTCTTATCATCTTTTACCTGAATGCAAAAATCATCATAAGTATAAAACCAATCGGAGGACAAATAAGTCCCAGAACAATCGCCAGTACAAGCAAAATCCCATCTCCGCTTTTTTGGCTAGCGGCTTCCATAACGCCGTTCGTCACAAACAACTGCACCTATTTCCAAAATAATTCTTAGTCCTCCTGCTAGATTATTCTTTCGCGTAATGATATTATACCACACTTTCACCTTAGAAAGAATCAGAATGTCCTTAACACAAATTTTATATACAGCGGAAGTGCAAGAACCTATCCTGTCCTGCCCACATTATAGTCTCCCAGCTTGATTGCACTATTTACATGGTGTTTTTCAGGGTGGTTAAGAAGCGTTTTTGTGCTTCCTTACAAATAGTATTCTACGGCTTTCTATGGATTAAGTCGTTCCCCAAAGAATGGACAAAAAGTACAATGGGAATGGCCTTTTGAGACAATAAAAAATGCACCACCGTAAAGATGATGCACTCTGCATGGTTAATCTATATTGAAATTAAACTTTTCAAACCATCTGTGAAAAACTCTTTCTCAGTTTGAAACAAATCCCTCTTTATTTCATAAAATAATTTGTTATATGTACTTTCTCCATCAGACTTCTGCAAAATAAACATGATTTTCTGCGGTCTTGAGCAATAATCTGTAATGGAATTATTTAATAGAGTAGTAGGGATTGGTGATTTTGTTCTATCCACCTTATTTGTTCCCTTTATCCTTATCCTCGAATCATAACCCATTACTCCATTCATATTACCCATAGCCATTTCAAAATCGTTATCCCTCGTTATCAGATTCTTTTCACCAATTTTATAGCACTTACTATTTCGCAAATCCAGCATTTGTTCCATAATAGCCACTTTTGAATACAACTTGTTTTTTCATTTTCTCATCATAAAAGATTCTCACAAGAAGAATATCTCCGCCGCACCCTTCAACAGCTGTTCGGATGCCTGCAATCAGAGCCGTAGGAAGATGCTTGTCTTGCTCCGATATATATTCCGGATATACTTCCTGAAGCTCTTTCAGAACAACTTTCTGGGCAAAATCGGTAACTTTATATAGCCGCTTTTATCGGATATTTTCAAAGTCTTAAACAGTGTCTCCGAATTACAGGAACGGTCGTAATATGCTGCAAGCATATTTGCTGCCATAGATTTTCTGAAACGCCTCGGCCTGCTGACACAGATAAAGCCCTCTTCTGTTCCCAGCACACTGTTCACATATTCGATCATTTCCGTTTTATCGCCATAAATACGGGATCGCAAAGCCCTTTTAAATCCTTCATTTCCCGGATTCAGATAATGTCCCATATCTATTTATTCTCCTTCCTATTCCCTGCTGTTACACCGATGCCGTCTATGCATCTCCTTATTGGCTCAATATTTCCAGCAGCTTTTCTGAATCATCCGCAGCTTTCACTTTATCATTTGCCATGATGATGATACCGTTCTCATCAATCAGATAGGTTGTGCGTACCACTCCCATGGAAACTTTGCCATAATTCTTCTTCTCTTTCCAGACATCATAAGCCTCGATTACCTTCCGCTCCGGATCAGACAGAATCGTAATGGAAAGATTCTGCTTTTCTTCAAAACGTTTGTGACTTACCACAGAGTCTTTGCTGACGCCTAACACGATTGCACCTTTTTCTTCAATCTGAGGCAGCAAGGCAGAATACCCACACGCCTGTTTAGTACAGCCCGGAGTATTATCTTTCGGATAAAAATATAAGATCACTTTTTTCCCTCTGTATTCTTTTAAACTATGATTCTTGCCATTCTGGTCCGGAAGCGTAAAATCCGGAGCTGTTGTTCCTGTTTCCAACATAATTCTTAGTCCTCCTGTAAGATTATTCTTTTGCGTAATGATATTATTCCATGATTTCACCTAAGAAAGGATCAAAACGTCCTTAACAAAAATGCCATATACAGCGGAAGTGTCAGTATCTGTCCTGACCTGCCCACATTATAATCTCCCAGCTTGATTGCACTGTTTACATGATATTTTTCAGGGTGTTTAAGAATCGTTTTTGTGCTTTTCGTGTTTCCGTTAACTGCTTTCACTTCGACCAGTGTACATTCTCCTTTGTATCGAATAACAAAATCCACTTCCAGACCGCTGTCTTTGTGGAAATAGTACAGCTTTCGCCCCATTTTTGTGAAAATATCCGCGATCAGGTTCTCAAAGATTGCGCCTTTGTATCCATAAAGATTGCCCTGCAGTATATCATATTGTGTGCCATCCTCCAACATACTGACAAACAGACCGCAATCCCGCATATAAACCTTGAATACCTCTTCCTCCGCATTTCCGTCCAAAGGAAGCTCCGTAATCGAAAGATTATAGCACCGTGCAATGATTCCTGCATCCTCAATCCATTGAAGGCTGCCTGTATACTTTGAGGCTGTTGAACCTTTCTTTATGACCGAATATTGAAATTTCTTATTCTCTTTACTGAGTTGTCTTGGGATAGACTGGAAACATTCCTTAATACGGGATTTGTCTTTTTTCTCCGCGTATTTCACCATATCATCCTCATAGGAACGAACAATATCTCTCTGTATTCGCAACACTTTGTCCATTTGTTTTGTATCTACAAAAGTTTGTACGGCATCCGGCATACCACCTACCACCGTATACTGCAAAAGCAGCTGCTTCATACGATTGTGCAGGGCATCCGGCACAGGTGTTTCCATTTCAAGATTCTTTTTCAGCATCTCAACAAGCGGCGCTCCAACCCCATTGGCCCACAGGAATTCTTCAAAATCCAGCGGATACATATCAATCACGGTTTCCGACCCTACCGGAATAGATTTTGGTTCCTTACCATATCCCTTGACTCCCAGCAGAGAACCGGTTCCTATGACATCATACCGTCCATCCATTCGGAAAAACTTTAAGGCCGTTCTCGCCTCCGGGCAATCTTGAATTTCATCCAAAACCAGAACCGTTTCACCTGCCTCAAATACTGCCGCACTTCCCAACAATGCGGACAACATCATCACAATATTATCAATTTCCAAAGAACCGGAAAACACAGAAGCATAGTCCGGATTCTCAAAAAAATTCAAATACACAACATGCTTATAATTTTTTTTAGCAAAATCCAGAACAGAGTAGGTTTTTCCACACTGACGACAACCCTTTATAATCAGTGGCTTATGATTTGCGGTATTCTTCCATTCATTCAAACTTTGTTCTATCTTTCTTTTCAGCATAGCGTTTTCATCTCCTTAACCTGTCTGACTTTTAGTATACTGAAAGATCAAATTTTTTCAAGGGAGTTTTTGGGATTCTATCAACTTTTTCAAATGACTTTTCTCTTTCCAGAAGCATTTTTCCAGCAAATATAGGGAACATCATAACTCCGTTTTGATTATATACGAAAAAAAGCACCTCTCAGATCAAAAACTCTAAGAAGTGCTCTCATTTACATTAATACAGTTTTGCTCCTGCCGGAATCTTATCATCCACCATCAGAAGATTCAGTCCTTCTTTTCCATCCTCTTCGTGTACTGCACTGATTAACATACCGCAGGAATCAATGCCCATCATCGCTCTCGGAGGCAGGTTTGTGATTGCGATACAAGTCTTTCCTACCAGCTCTTCCGGCTCATAATACTCGTGAATACCGCTTAAAATCACACGATCCACACCTGTTCCGTCATCTAAGACGAATTTCAGAAGTTTTTTGCTCTTCGGCACTGCTTCACATTCTTTCACCTTTACAGCTCTGAAATCAGATTTGCTGAATGTATCAAAATCAACCATTTCTTCAAATAACGGCTCGATTTTTACCTTGGAAAAATCAATTTTTTCTTCTGCTTTTGCTTCTTCCTGAACTGCCTTTTCCGCTTTTTCCGCTTTCTTCTCAGCGCCGCCGAGGGTTTTCATCGTCGGGATTATTGCGATTGTTCTCCCATATCCCTGCTCTTTTAAGCATAATTTATTAGTATTCAATGTTTAACTCCTTATAATAAGCTTTTTTCGGGAGATTTTACACCAATATAGCACTCATTTGATGTAAGTTTTGATGTAAATGATGTAAGCCCGAAAATTGTTAAGAGCACATATTCAATTGTAATTTTTATTATACACAGCCAAACGAATAATATCAATATGTTTGATTAAATATATCCTTATACATAGGTCCCGGCAATACGGATAAGCTCCAACATATTATGCACTGTTTCTCCTGTATTCAAAATCTTAGCTTCAAAAGGCTCCTCTCCAAAATTCATGATATGTCGCAGATTGATTGTCAGGTCTTTCTTCTCTGCAATTTTCAATATCCACTTCGCACAGTTATCTCCACCAACCGCATTGAATATTTTGCCGCTTTCATCAAATGCCAACACCATCAGTGTTTTTACACCGCCCGATAACATTTGTGGTGGGATCGGACCTAAAACCGGACTCTCTATCAAATGTGCCCCGATTACTTTTGATTTATCAACATCTGCAATCATTTCCACAGATAACTCATTCGTTATCCATTCATCTTCATATGTATTATCAAAATATGTTGGTGGGTGGTAAATAGCTTCCGGCATATCTCCCAAATATATGCTCAACATATCTCTGACCTCCTCATAGCAATCTTCTATAACTGCTATTATACAACATTTAAAAAGAAAGCCTCACAGAAATTTTATCTGCTCAGCTTTCTTTTTCTTACGATGATATATTTTCTTTTGTCTGCTTAGACCTTTCCTCCGGTTCCATTACTCATGCATTCACAACATTTTTAGGTTCGCCATTAAAATATGCTTCAAGTCCATCGAACTCAGATTTGCGGAGTTCTTTTGTTACATCTGCATAGATATTAAGAGTTGTGGAAATATCTGTATGTCCGAGTATATCCTGAATGACTTTTACATTTACCCCTGCTTCACACATTCTTGTTGTAAATGTATGCCTGAGTGTATGGCAGCTAAAGTTTGGCAAAAGCACTTCCGGTTCCTCTGATTTTTCAAACTGCTCATCATTGCAATCACGAATAATACGTTTGATGGCTTTATTTAATGTTGACTGATTCTGTGTTTTTCCAAAACGATTCAGGAAAATGAAATCCGTGTATCCATCAATCGTAACTGTGCAATGCAAATCTAAATCTGACTGTTTCTGTTTTTCCATCTCAAATGCTTCTTTCACAAAATCGAGCATCGGAACCTGTCTCATACTTGCCGGTGTCTTGGTGCTATTCACATTAAAGTAGCATCCTCTTTTACTCCCCTCTGTTCTGTGATCGTAATAAACAAGCGTATGATTTACATCAATCATTCCTTCTTCCAGATCAATATCCATCCATCTTAATCCCGTTGCTTCTCCAACTCGAAGTCCCGTTCCAACCATGACAGCAAATATCGGATACCAGTGTTCATAAACCGGGTGCGTTCTCAAATAATCCAGGAACAGTTCCTGCTCTTTCATTGTCAGTGCTTTTTTCTCGCCTGTCTGGAATGGGTGTGCCTTTTTCAGTTCTCTTAACACATTATCCGCCGGATTCTTCCTAATATAATCATCATCAACTGCTAGCTGCAATATCTGGTGTAAAACCGTATTGATATTATCAATCGTGGATGCCTTCAGATTCCTCTCATCGACAAGATAATTGTAGTATTTCTTCACATCTGATTTTCTCAATGTTGAAACTCTACGGTTTCCGATGGAAGGACCTACAAAGGTGCTATACATATATTTGTAATTTTCAAATGTATTGTTCTTCAATCCTCTTTTCAGATTCTGCCAAAGATTGTATAAGTCATCAACTGTCGTATAACGTGCTTCCGTCTTAATGCCATCGCATTTATCTTTCTGGATACGCTTCTCTTTCTCCCGAAGATCAGCTAATGTCTTTGCATAAACAAAACGTCTTTTGAGCTGTCCGTCCATCCAGCTATACTGATATGTACCATTCTTTCTCTGTACCTCTCCCGTTTTCAAAACAGTCCTTGCTTTATCTTTTCTCTTTTCAGCCATCGTACTGTCCCTCCTAAATCCTTTCGTGTGTTGCTGTATACTTATCAAGTTTCTCCCTCACGATATGGATTTTGCTTCCCATCCATATCGCAAAAGGACACCCTGCTGTTTTGGATAACTCCCGAAGTTTTCCTCTGCCGATTCCGGAATATGCAGAAGCTTCCTCGATAGTCAGCCATTTTCTTTCCCAAATCGGCGTTTCTTCCTTATTGGATATAAGTTTATTCTGATATGCTTTTACTTCCGTGAGCATTTCTTCATCATCATTTGATGAAATCAAGTTTTTCAATGTATTCATCAAAAGCCCTCCTCTTTATCAATCTGCGATTCCCCAGTCGAAGAACAAACGGGCAATCATATTGACTGGTCATTTTTCTAAGTCTTTCCCTGCCTATCCCTGAATATTCCACTGCTTCCTCTATTGTCAGGTTTGCTTTATGCCATATCGGCACATCATATCTTTTTATATCTGCTTTTTCTCTATTTGCCATAGGTTGAAGCACCTCCCTCCTGCGTGCTAGCAAATCAAATTATCTATATTGAGTACATTGCTGCGAGATACTCATCCAGTTCCTTTCTTTTAAATAATCGTTTGTTTCCATTCCAAAGAACAAACGGGCAGTATTCTGAGTCAGACATTTCTCTTAGCTTCTTAGAGCCAACACCACAGTAAGCTGCCGCTTCCTCTACAGTGAGATTTGTTTTATGCCATACCGGCACATTATATTTTGTATCTGCCATTGTTGAAGCACCTCCTTGTCTTTCGATGTCCACATCTTAATGCAAATGCAGCGATAAGCCCATGTTGCGACCGGACTCATCGCACATTTGCATTTTCGTGTTATATTGAACTCAAATTTTCCAGATACTCGTCCAGTTGTTCTCTCTTAATCAACCGCTTTGTTCCATTCCAGAGAACAAACGGACAATCTTCGGATTCTGTCATTTTCCTCAGTTTTTTCGTACCAATACCGGAATATGCCGCCGCTTCATCAACTGTCAAATTTGTCTTTTTCCATATAGGAACTTTTACCTTATTTCGCATATCGTGCCCTCTTACCTTTCTTTGAAAAACGTCTTTCCTTAACGATATAATCCCAACCGGATTGATTGCATTTATCACAATGGTCTTTGACCTTTGCAAATGGATCAAGTCTCCTCACAATGTAATCCGGATTGTGGATATAGTCATTCAGGCACTTGGTGCAAAGGCAACGGACATTTTCTTCTTTTTCCGGCTTGTACACCCATAGCCCAAACGTCTTTTTCAGCGTCGCATTGATCTGTCTTAAAAGATGTTCATCCTCAATCGTACCAATATAATCACTCAGCTCATCCTTATTTACTGTCTGGACCTGTTCCAATAAAACCATAGATGGTTTCTTCAGACCAAACTTGTCGCCCAATATAATATGCGATGGCAGGTATCTCTTTTTAATCACACTTGTAACAGCAGCCACAATCACAGTCGGTGCATTTTTGTTATAGTCGTCTGCCTGCACCACAAGCACCGGACGCTCTCCACTCTGTACGGAACCCACTCTTTCTCCAAAGTCGTAATAGAATAAATCTCCACGACTGATCATTCTTTCTTTCATATGTAAAACCTCGCTTTTCTTATCGTCTAATTTGTCATTTTCATCAGGAATGAAATAACCCTCTCACTTATTTGGAATTAAAATCGCTTTTGACACCCTATTTTCTGAAAAAGTCTCCGAATATTTTTTCGATCTTCTTCTTTGCTGCGAGAATATGTCTGTCGACAACCTGATGGGCAACGCCTTCTGCTTTGGCAATATCCCTTGCACTTATTCCATCTACATATCGCATTACCAGATACTTATGCTGCTTCTCTGTAAGCCTCGCCATAGCTGTAACAAATAAACGCATCTTTTCTTCGGCTCGTCCATTGTAATAATCGTCCATCTCCTGCTGTTCTATAAAATCAGGTACGAATACCTCTGAATGCATATTCTCAGTAGTTCCATCATCATATCCAAAGGCATCGCTATTGTTATTCTGGCGTTTTCTGTACTTATCCTCATTTCTGTTGTATGCCTGTATCGCTTTTCCCTGCTCAACAGAAAGCAATACGAATGGTATGTACTTCTTCACTTCATCTGGATATTTCTCAAACAGTTCCTGCTCTGATAATTCAGACACAATCGCCCATTTCTCCTGTCCGATATAACCTGTGTACTCGTATTTGAGGTTGATGAGTTTACAATCCTTTGCAAAAAGTTCTTTCTGCTGTGTTGCTGTATATGTATTTTTCATTTCCGTAATCTCCTTTGATCTGAATTTTTGAATTTGCTCGTTTCAAAAATTCGGAGATCACGGATACTTCGCTATTTGGCATTGCCAAACGGTATAAAACATAAAAGATCCTTTCCCGAATAAGGGAAAAGACCTAATACTGCACGAAGCATAATCGAATAAAACAGCAACAAAAAAAGCACCGTCGAATCTGGACAGCAAAGAATACTTCTATTCTTCACTTATCCGGCTTCGTACGGTGCTTGGTAGTTTAGCAAATAAATTGCTTATCTCCGCTTACTCGATTAGAAATCGTTTCGATATTTACTTGTAATATTCATCGCCTGCAATTCCTACTATATCCGTTCCTGCAGATTCTGCGGAAGTAAGCGAGATTTAAGATATGGACATTCTTGCATTTCTGACACTTCACACTCAAATGTCCGGTTGCGTCTGAAAATACTCTTTGTATCCTGAACCCACAAGTCGGGCAGAGAATATCACGCTCTTTCAGACTTTCTGCTTCTACTCTTGACAGAAGCAATCTCTTTTGTATTTCAGGTGCTACCTGAGTCTGTAACCTCATTGCGAAACACCTCCCAGATTTAACTCATTAGAAATGTACTCAAGGATATTGTGATACTCAAATAGTCCCATATCTCTCAATCTGATAACCAAGGCTGTATAAGATACTCCGATATAAGCTGCCATTCTACGGATAACTGCTTTATCCTTTGAAGTAATGGTATTATCGCCATAAACTTTTATCGGATTTGACTGATTATATTTCGCCAAGGCATTTTCAATAATTCTTCTCGGCATAAGAAGCGAAGCTCCCATTGTATCTGCCTGCCACTCAACAGACGCAAACATCTGAGCCAGTTCCTCTTTGGAATAACTACGCTCACTGTCATACTCTGCATGAAAGCGTCCTTCACTCGGCATTGCATACATCTTACTCAAGATATGATGTGACGCTTCGTGTGCCATTGTAAATCTGCGACGTCCCTGCTCCTTTTCAGCAAGAAGAAATTTATCAAGTACGATGGTATCTTTCGGGAAAACAAAGGGAATAATTTTTCCGTCCTGATGTATCAGCAGTGGTGTTGCTCCATCTGCCAGAAAACCAATCCTGCCTGCATCATCTTCTGCGAAAGAAGCGTATTCAATTCGTAACATAAGAAATTCTGTAATGAAATGTTCTATGTCGATGGATTGAATCACTCGATTGCTAAACTTATTAGCATAAGCTGTTATCAAGCCTTCGCTGATTTCTTCCAACTCGGCTCTTGACATATAAATACTCAAGTTGTGTCCACCTCCGACTCCACCTTGTCCGGCGAATGACTTCTTCCGGCAAAGTTCAGTTTTATTTCCGCACTATCCAAAATAATCAGATAGCGAATTCCTTCAAATCTTCTCATTGTTCTAATCCTCATTTATATTTTCTTGATGATATGACAGGCTACTCCCTGAATATAACAATCATCAACGATTATGTCTTTCATGGTTTTGTTTTCAGGATGCAAGATAATCTTCTTATTTGCATTATCTCGATAATAACGTTTTAAGGTATTCTGATTATCCACAAGAGCGACAACAATATCTCCCTCATTCGCTTCCACCTGTTTTCTGACAACTACAAGGTCGCCATCATCAATCCCGGCTTCAATCATCGACTGACCACTTGCTCGCAAGATAAAGAAATCTCCTTTACCGAAAATAGCTGTCGGAAGTGATACATATTCTTCAATATTTTCTTCTTCGTACTGAGGACTACCACAAGGAACTGAGCCGACGATTGGTGTCTGTGTCTGCTCTTTATTGTACTTACGGGTTACTTCTGTACTGATTTCCTGTCCATCATACTCAATCATATTTCTTTCAGACATCTCTACCAGATATTTATACGCTGTCCCTCTGGCTATTCCTACTGCTTCAGCAATCTTTGTAGTAGATGGAGATTGTCTGTATTGCAGGTAATACTCCTCGATATATTTCTTTATCTCATTCATAAGTTCAATACTCTTGCTTCTCATACCTGCACCTCAATTCTCCTTGTTTTCTATTAGAAGCAGATTGCTTTCGATAGTTCTATTATATATTATGCAATGAATTTTTCAAGAGATTTTTAACCAAAAAGAAAGAGGTGTCGCAATTTGCTAACGCCTCAATCCATCTTAATCTATTCTTCCGTTTCTTCTTCCTTACTTTCTTTTTGCTGAAGATAAAACATTGCCTTTTGTGTTTCAATTTCCGCTTTCAGTTCTTCCTCCGTCGGCAGATATAATTTGTACTTTGACGCAAAAAGCTGTTCATTTCCATGCATCACTGAATAACGTGCAATATCATCATCCGTATCTGCACATAACACAATACCGATTGTTGGATTATCTCCATCGCTGCGTTTCAATTCATCATACATACGGATATACATATCCATCTGCCCTACATCCTGATGTGTTATCTTCTCCGTTTTGAGATCAATGAGTACAAAACATTTCAGTATGTAATTGTAAAACACAAGGTCAATATAATAATCCTGTTTCTCGGTATGAATATGCTGCTGTCTTGCTACAAAAGCATATCCTTTTCCCAATTCCATTAGAAACTTCTGTAAATTTGACAGGATACTTTTTTCAAGATCGCTTTCTGTAAAATTCGTATCCTGTGAAAACCCTAAGAACTCTGCAACCACCGGATTTTTAATAAATTCCAACTTGTCATTTTGATATGATGCCATCAGTTCTTTCATCTCATTTTCTACCAATTCTTTTTTCTGTGTTTTCAACATACGGTAATAATTGCATATGGCCAGTTTTTGCGGACAGCTGGGCCACATTTTCCGGCCAGTCAGAGACACAATAAGCGGACAGTTAAATTTCAAGCCATCAAGTCTTATGCCGCGAAAGGTGCTTTACATGAGTAGCTCATGATAGGCTGTTTAGCTGAATATTATGGTGCGGCGGAGCCGCCAGTCCGATGTGGCGAGAGCCACCTGTCCGGACTAACGGAGCCACCCCATTTGTTTTGCTATTAAGTTATTTAGCCAGAGCTGGA
>NZ_JBQHSG010000027.1:0-30465 GCF_052066375.1 Bariatricus sp. HCP28S3_A7 | reverse complement strand
TTCTCGACAATTCCATTATACCAAACGGAATGTATTTATGCCTTTTTTATTGGCTGAAATATTGAATTTTCAAGGTTCAGCACACCTTAGAGGTGTGGGAAGTTTTAGTTAAATATTTTATTCAACCAAGAGTTATGCGAAGCTTGCGATTTGGCGCAAGATATCTTACAATGTTCTAATAGGGAAAATGGAGGGTCAGTTATGGGATTTCGAACAGATACGATTGCTGCGATTTCAACCGCGATGACAAATTCCGGAATTGGAATCGTAAGAATCAGTGGTGAAGATGCATTTGATGTGATAGATAAGATTTATAAAGGAAAGAAAGATAAAATCCTGTCCGAACAGAAAAGTCATACGATTCATTATGGATACATTATGGATGGAGATGATACAATTGATGAGGTGCTGGTACTTCTGATGAGAGGACCACATAGCTATACAGGAGAAGATACGGTAGAAATTGATTGTCATGGCGGTGTATTTGTTACGAAAAAGATATTGGAAACGGTGATTAAATACGGCGCACGCCCTGCAGAACCCGGTGAATTTTCAAAGAGAGCATTCTTGAACGGAAGAATGGATCTGTCTCAGGCCGAAGCAGTGATTGACATTATCAATTCCAAGAATGAATATGCATTGAAAAGTTCTGTCAACCAGTTAAAAGGTTCGGTTCATAAGAAAATAAAAGAGATAAGAGAAGAAATTCTATATCATACTGCATTCATTGAAACTGCCCTGGACGACCCTGAGCATATCAGCGTAGATGGGTATGGGGATAAATTAAGAGGTGTTGTGGATAAGCTGATGACAGAGATTAAGAAGCTGCTTGACACTGTGGATAATGGGAGAATAATCCGAGAGGGAATAAAGACGGTAATAGTAGGAAAGCCCAATGCAGGAAAATCTTCTCTGTTAAATACTCTGCTTGGTGAAGAAAGAGCTATCGTAACAGACATAGCCGGTACGACCCGGGATGTATTGGAAGAGAATATACAGCTCCAGGGCGTATCTTTAAATATTATGGATACTGCAGGGATACGGCATACGGAAGATATTGTAGAAAAAATCGGTGTGGATAAGGCACGTGCAAATGCAGAAGAAGCGGATTTGATTATTTATGTTGTGGATTCTTCGATTCCGTTAGATGAAAATGATTTTGAAATTATCAACATGATTCGGGAAAAACGTGCTATTATATTGCTGAATAAAACGGACTTATCCACAGTTGTTGATAAAGATGAGTTGAAAAAGTGGATAACTAAGCCGATGATTGAAATATCTGCAAAAGAAGAGACTGGAATTCATGAGTTGGAATCCACATTGAAAGAAATGTTTTATCACGGAGAGTTATCTTTTAATGATGAAATTTATATTACCAATGCCAGACATAAAGCAGCTTTAAATGATGCTTATCAGAGTCTGGGAAAAGTAATGGACAGCATAGGGAATCAAATGCCGGAGGATTTTTTTACCATTGATCTTATGGATGCATATGAATCTTTGGGAAGCATTACCGGTGAAACGATAGGAGAAGATTTGGTAAATGAAATATTCAGCAAATTCTGTATGGGAAAATAAAGATCAATATGATGTTGTTGTAGTCGGTGCAGGACATGCAGGATGTGAGGCCGCTCTGGCATCAGCGAGACTTGGACTTCGGACGATTGTATTTACGGTCAGCGTGGAAAGCATTGCCATGATGCCTTGTAACCCGAATATAGGAGGAACCTCAAAGGGACATCTTGTACGTGAGCTCGATGCACTCGGCGGTGAGATGGGAAAAACGATCGACAAGACGTTTATACAGTCGAAAATGTTAAATAAATCCAAGGGACCGGCTGTTCATTCCCTTCGTGCACAGGCTGATAAAAAGAATTACAGCAACACGATGAGAAGAACTTTGGAAAATCAGGAAAACCTGGAAGTAAAACAAGGCGAAGTGGTAAATATTCTTGTGGAAAACAGTCAGGTTACCGGAATACAGACGTATTCCGGTGCAATTTACCATTGTAAAGCGGTTGTATTGTGTACCGGAACGTATCTGAAAGCAAGATGTATTTACGGTGATGTAAGCATGCATACCGGTCCGAATGGGCTTCAGGCAGCAAATTATCTGACAGATTGTCTGAAAGATCTAGGAATAGAAATGTATCGGTTCAAAACAGGTACTCCTGCCAGAATCGATAAAAGAAGTATTGATTTCAGTAAAATGGAAGAGCAGTTTGGTGATGAAAGAGTTGTTCCTTTTTCTTTTACAACAAATCCGGAGGATGTGCAGATTGACCAGGTATCCTGCTGGCTCACTTACACAAATGAGAAGACACACGAGATTATTCGTGAAAATTTGGATCGGTCACCACTATATTCTGGAATGATAGAAGGAACAGGACCAAGATATTGTCCTTCTATTGAAGATAAAGTTGTCAAATTTGCCGATAAGAGCCGTCATCAGGTTTTCATTGAACCAGAAGGATTAGACACCAATGAAATGTATGTCGGAGGAATGTCAAGTTCTCTTCCTGAAGATGTACAGTATGCTATGTATCGGAGTGTGCCGGGACTTGAAAATGTCAAAATTGTTCGAAATGCATATGCAATTGAGTATGATTGCATAGATGCCAGACAATTATACCCGACGTTGGAGTTTAAAAAGATACGAGGATTATTCAGCGGAGGACAGTTTAACGGAAGTTCCGGGTATGAAGAGGCTGCTGCGCAGGGGTTGATTGCAGGTATAAATGCTGCGAGAGAGGTTCTGGGAAAAGAACAGATCACCATTGATCGTTCTCAGGCATATATTGGTGTACTAATTGATGATCTTGTGACGAAAGAGAGCCATGAACCTTATCGTATGATGACATCCAGGGCAGAATACAGACTTTTGTTAAGACAGGATAACGCTGATCAGAGATTAACCAAAATAGGACACGAAATAGGGTTGATATCTGACGAGAGATATCAGAAGTTTGTGGAAAAAGAGAAAATTATTTCAGAAGAAATTGAGAGACTGAAGCATGTAAATGTGGGAACATCTGAAAAAGTACAGGACCTTCTTGAAAAGTATGGAAGTACACCGCTTACATCCGGATCAACACTTGCTGAATTGATAAGAAGACCGGAACTGAATTATCAGTTGCTTGAACCGATTGATGAGCAAAGACCGGAAAAATTCAGTCAGGAAATCATCGATCAGATTGATATTAATATCAAATACGAAGGATATATAAGCCGACAGATGAAGCAGGTAGAACAGTTCAAAAAACTTGAAACAAGAAAAATTCCGGATGATATCGATTATGATGCTGTGCCCAGTTTAAGAATTGAAGCTGTACAAAAGCTGAAACAGTATAAGCCGGTTTCGATTGGACAGGCTTCCAGAATTTCCGGCGTTTCTCCGGCAGATATATCGGTTCTTCTTGTATATCTGGGACATTAGAATAAAACATAAAAGAGGCGGTTATGAGTAAAATATTTGAACAAAAATTAAATGAAATGGGAATACAATTGAGTGAGAGACAATATCAGCAATTTAATAATTATTTTGAATTACTGATCGAGTGGAACAAAGTCATGAATCTGACTGGAATCACTGAGTATGAAGAAGTGAATGAAAAGCATTTTGTAGATAGTCTCTCTATCGTGAAAGCAGTTGATATAGGAAGTATTGAAACCGTAATGGATGTAGGAACCGGAGCTGGCTTTCCCGGCATTCCTTTAAAGATTGCTTTCCCACATTTGAAAGTAACACTTTTGGATTCATTGAATAAAAGAATTAAATTTCTGGATACAGTTATATCGGAATTAAAATTAGAAGATATCCACACAATTCATGGACGTGCAGAAGATTATGCACGAAAAGAAGAGTATAGAGAAAATTTTGATCTGGTTGTTTCCAGAGCAGTAGCAAATTTATCCACATTATCAGAGTATTGTCTTCCATATGTCAAGACAGGTGGATTATTTATTCCATATAAATCCGGTGAAATTGAGGAAGAAGTAAAGAATGCAGAAACTGCATTGAAAATTCTGGGCGGAAAGAAAAGAAAAACCGTAAAATTTCAGCTTCCCGGAAGCGATATAGGAAGAACGCTTCTGGTTGTTGAAAAAATAAAATCTACCGGAAAAAAATTTCCGAGAAAAGCAGGTCTACCTGCAAAAGAACCATTGAAGTAATAGAAAACCCGTGTATATTGCGCAATATATTAAGATGCAGTATACACGGGTTTTCTTTTGGATTATATGAGAAAAATGTTAATTTGCTCCATGAATGCTTCCGGTTTTTCAAGCTGTGGAAGGAACTTTGTTTCCGGAATGGAAATGGTTTCAATAGCAGGAACATATTTTTGATATTGTTCTGCAGTTTCTATTTGTTCCGGATTGCCCTCGCCTGTTATGATATACATACTATTTGTAATATTCTTGATGCAGTGAAGAATATTCGCATTTGTATATCTCCCTTTTATACTGGCAAAAAGATATTTAGAATGACTGCTGTCTAAATGGGCAGATTCATAATAAGCTTTCACAGACATATTGTTTATTTCTTCTATATTATAATAATAATCTGTCTGAAAGATTTCTTCAATATATTTTTCAGATTGAAGAATATTATATAATAGCGTTCCTAATATAGGAATCTGAATCAACCATTTCAAAAATACGGTTCTCTTTGTCGGTGATTTTGCTAAATCTGACAGAGAAGTAGGATTTACCATAATAATTCGGTTGATCATTTCTTCGCTTGTATTACATGCCATAACGGCAATAGACGACGAAGATCCGGTTGCAATCACATCTGTCTTTTCGTTAATTACATGTTTCACAAAATCATTTAGCATCTGAACATACAAATAATTTGTATAAGTAATATTCGGCTTATCTGAACGTCCACATCCAAGTAAATCAATTGTGTAAACCGTATGATTTTCAGCCAGCTTTCCGACACAGCGTTTCCATTCATATCCGGAACTGTGTGCATTCAAATCATGAATAAGAAGGAGTGGTGAACCTGTTCCTTGTTTCTTATAATATATTTTTCCAAAACGCCATTCATAAAAATTACCTTCCGCGTTGTTAAGAAGATTATCAATTGTAGCAATATAATATGTAATTCTATTGATTAAATGCATTGTAAGAGTGACCAACGTAGTAAGAATGGCAATGATGCTTATTTTTTTCTTCAATGTATTATCATTCCTTTCTGCTTTTAAATTGAATATATTATATCATATTTTGGTGAGTGTTGGAAGTGTTTATCATTGATATTCAGTATGTTTCACGTGAAACATTTTACATATAAATAATCGGTGGTTCTAAATAGACAAATGTTTCACGTGAAACATTTGTCTATTTATGAATTATGCTAAAATCATGTTTCACGTGAAACATTTGGTAGATTTACGAGAAAAATGGTGATACAATATGATTGTAACAAATTATATAATTTGTTATGGAAAGGGGTATTATTTTAATGGGAAGAATAATTGCAGTTGCAAATCAGAAGGGTGGAGTAGGAAAAACCACAACAGCTATTAATCTTTCTTCTTGTCTTGCTGCTAAAGGGCAAAAAGTTCTTGCGGTTGATATGGATCCACAAGGTAATATGACCAGCGGACTTAGTGTTGATAAGGACGAAGTTGAGTATACTGTATATGATTTAATTATTGGAGAAGCAGATATTGAACAGGTACTCCAAAAAAATGTTTTTGACAATTTAGATGTGCTTCCAACAAATATTGATTTATCCGGTGCTGAAATAGAACTGATTGATGCCGAAAATAAAGAGTATATTCTTCGAGATGAAATATTTAAGATAAAAGATAATTATGATTTTATTATTATAGACTGTCCACCGTCACTTAGTATGCTGACAATCAATGCTATGACAACTGCGGATACGGTTCTTGTACCAATACAGTGCGAATATTATGCACTTGAAGGTTTAAGTCAGTTGATGAAAACAATTGAGTTGGTAAAATCACGTCTGAATGAACGCTTGGAAATGGAAGGCGTAGTATTTACTATGTACGATGCCAGAACAAATCTATCGCTTCAGGTGGTAGAGAATGTTAAAGATAATCTGAATCAGACGATTTATAAAACTATTATACCGAGAAATATTCGTTTGGCAGAGGCTCCCAGTCATGGATTACCTATCAATTTTTATGATCCAAAATCGACGGGTGCTGAGAGCTATATGTTATTAGCAGACGAAGTGATTCATAAAGGAGAAGATGAATAATGGCGGTGAAAAGAAGTGGACTTGGAAAAGGCCTTGACAGTCTGATTCCCGATAATAAATCATCTAAAATGGTAAAAAAAACGGTAGAAGCGCCGAAAACACCTGAAAATGTCTCGGGACAGATAATGATGAAAATTAATGAGGTTGAACCAAATCGTGAACAGCCCAGAAAAAATTTCGAAGAAGATGCATTACTAGAATTAGCAGATTCAATAAAACAATTTGGTGTATTACAACCTTTAATTGTACAAAAGAAAAAAGATTACTATGAGATCATAGCCGGTGAACGCAGATGGAGAGCAGCAAAACTGGCAGGAGTAAAAGAAATCCCTGTAATTATTAAAGAATATACGGATCAGGAAATTGTGGAAATCTCACTAATTGAAAATATTCAGCGGGAAAATCTAAATCCAATTGAAGAAGCAATGGCTTTTAAAAAGCTTTTGACAGAATTTCATTTGAAACAGGATGAAGTGGCTGAACGTGTATCAAAGAGCAGAACTGCTGTGACGAATTCCATGCGTCTGTTGAAATTAAGTGATAAAGTTCAGCAGATGATCGTAGATGATATGATTTCTACAGGACATGCCCGTGCACTTTTGGCAATTGATGATCCGGAGCAACAATATATACTTGCAAATAAGATTTTTGATGAAAAACTAAGCGTTCGAGAGACGGAAAAGCTGGTTAAGGATATCAAAAATCCTAAAAAGGAAAAACCTAAGAAAGAAATCCAGAATTCATTTGTATATGAGAATCTGGAAGAAAGAATGAAGAGTGTCATTGGCACGAAGGTTCATGTAAATCATAAACCAAATGGAAAAGGTAAAATTGAAATAGAATATTATTCAGATTCAGAATTAGAACGTATATTCGAACTTCTGATGTCGATACGCGAAGGAGAATAAGAATGGAAAGTAAGATTTTAGCTGCCATAGGTATTGATCCGGCGTTTATATTTATTTTTCTACTCGTATTGATTGTGATTCTATTTTTTATGGTTGTCAATGTAAATATGAAATATAAACGTCTGAAAAGCAGTTATTCCTCATTTATGCGAGGACGCGACGGAAAAAATCTGGAACAGAGTATCCTTGAAAAATTCGATGAACTGGATGAAATCACAGAAATTGCAAAAAAGAACCGGACAGATATCAAAGAATTATTCCGTGAAATGCAGAACAATTACCAGAAAGTAGGCATTGTAAAATATGATGCTTTCAATGAAATGGGAGGAAAACTCAGCTTTGCATTGACTCTTCTCGATGGAAATAACAGTGGCTGGGTCATCAATGCAATGCACAGCAGAGAAGGATGCTACACTTATATAAAAGAAATTGTCCGCGGCGAAAGTTACATTGAACTTGCAGAGGAAGAAGCTGAATCCTTAGAACAGGCTATTTATCAGGAAGTATATGATCCGGATGTGCAGTCTGTGATGAAATAAAAAAGAAAAAGATGTTTATTTTACAGAAAAAAGGAAACTTTAAGAGAGAAGGAGAAACATTATGTTAGACATCAAATTTGTAAGAATGAACCCGGAAGTAGTAAAAGAAAATATTCGAAAGAAATTTCAGGATGAAAAACTTCCGTTAGTTGATGAAGTAATTGAACTTGATAAGAAAAACCGTGAAATCAAGCAGGAAGTAGAAGCACTTCGCGCTGAAAGAAATAAAATCTCAAAACAGATCGGTGCATGCATGGCTCAGGGCAAAAAAGAAGAAGCAGAAGAACTGAAAAAACAGGTACAAGCAAACGCAGAACGTGTAGAATCACTGTCTCAGGAAGAAAAAGAAGTAGAAGCAAAAATCAAACAGGACATGATGATTATTCCGAATATCATTGATCCGTCCGTACCGATCGGAAAAGATGACAGCGAAAACGTAGAAATCGAAAAATTCGGTGAACCGGTTGTTCCGGATTTTGAGATTCCGTATCACACAGAAATTATGGAAAAATTCAACGGTATCGATCTTGAAAGTGCAGGAAAAGTAGCAGGAAACGGATTCTACTATCTGATGGGAGATATTGCAAGACTTCACTCTGCAGTGATTTCTTACGCACGCGATTTCATGATCGACCGCGGATTTACTTACTGCGTACCGCCATTTATGATCCGCAGCAACGTAGTAACAGGTGTTATGAGCTTTGCTGAGATGGATTCCATGATGTATAAGATCGAAGGAGAAGATTTATACCTGATCGGAACCAGTGAACACTCCATGATCGGTAAATTTATCGACACAATGCTTGAAGAGGATAAACTTCCACAGACACTTACTTCTTATTCACCGTGTTTCCGTAAAGAAAAAGGTGCACACGGAATCGAAGAACGTGGTGTATACAGAATACATCAGTTTGAAAAACAGGAAATGATCGTCGTATGTAAGCCGGAAGACAGTAAAATCTGGTATGATAAACTGTGGCAGAATACAGTAGATCTGTTCCGTTCTCTGGATATTCCGGTACGTACACTGGAATGCTGCTCCGGAGACCTTGCAGACCTGAAAGTAAAATCCTGTGACGTAGAAGCATGGTCACCAAGACAGAAGAAATATTTTGAAGTAGGAAGCTGTTCAAACCTTGGAGATGCGCAGGCAAGACGTCTCGGCATCCGCGTAAAAGGAAATGACGGAAGCAAATATTTCGCTCATACACTGAACAATACCGTAGTAGCTCCTCCGAGAATGCTGATTGCCTTCCTTGAAAATAATCTTCAGGCTGATGGTTCTGTCAGAATTCCGGAAGTACTTCGTCCATACATGGGTGGAAAGACAGAAATCAGATAATCAATACAATGAATGAGGTAAATTGTGCATAAATATTTAAAAGCAATTGGATTTCAAAACGTAACTTCCGAAAAAGAATGGAATCGTATATTAATCCAGTCCGAAGAAGAGTTTACCGATTATCAAAGAATTTCATTGGAAGAAGAACTTGATTTTGGTGAACTTCGTAAAGAATACGGAATGGGTATAGGAATCTATTCATACGGACAGATTGATGAATATGAGACTTATACACGTGAGTATTACCTGCCGTATTTTGAAGGAAGCGGAATTACCTCCTACGCAGATATAATTGTAGAAAAAAGAAGCGACAAAGAAGCATATATCGGAATATGCGAAGATGTGAAAGTCGGGGTCAGCCTGATTTTCCATCTTCAAAACGGAATCGAGTACCGGAAAGAACTGATGGCAGGAAGAATTCCGAAAAATTCCACATCCGTCACACTCTCCGGACTCGCAGTTTCCGGAACGATCCTGTTTCCTGTTATGAAAAGCAAAGAACAGGAACAGGAAATCCGCGAAGAGTCCCGAAACAGAATGATGCTTCTTAGCGCAGCAAGAGAAGGAGATTCCAAAGCAATCGAAAGTCTGACCATGGAAGATATGGATCTGTATTCGCAAGTTTCCAGAAGAGTTCAGACAGAAGATATATACAGTATTGTAGATACATATTTTATGCCATGCGGTGTAGAATGTGACCAGTATTCGATCCTGGGAGAAATTCTGGATATTGATACGGTAGAAAATAAACTGACAAAAGAAGAAATCTATGTATTTACGGTCGATGTCAATGAGCTTCGATTCGATATCTGCGTACCGGTAAAATCGGTGCTCGGTGAACCGGCGATCGGGCGAAGAATTAAGGCAGATATATGGCTTCAGGGGAAGATTAATTTGTAACTGTTCAGAGCCAAGCAGATTTGTCAAAAAAGGGCGATGAATGCTTGCATTCGTGAACACTTTTTTGTACAAATCTATTTGGCGGATACGCCACATTGAGAAAATACGAAGTGTTTTCGAGGTTGGCTCTGAACAGTTCATTAATTTTAAAAATAAAGCAGGCTGGGCTGATGTGGAAGATGACAGTTCAGTCTGTGAAAATGAAGAATGTTAGGAGTGATTGACGGGAGAGAGGAGTAATTTCTAGGTTGACAAAATGGAATTTGAAAGGTATCATTATATGTGTTCAGCTGAATTGATGATGGAATAAGATGTGTGAATTCGGTTGGGGAATGGTGGAAATTAAATAGTGGGTTCTCTTAGTTAAATGGATATAACAAGTGCCTCCTAAGGTTACGTTACAACGCTCACCTTGGAAAAACCTAAGTTGGGAGCTGAGTCCGATAATTACGGAGGCTGACAAAAAAATTAAATACGTCCCAATAGCTCAGTTGGATAGAGCACACGCCTCCTAAGCGTGGGGTCGGAGGTTCAAGTCCTCTTTGGGACGCCAGCTAACAACGCCGAAAGCCTTTGTTTTCAAGGGTTTTCGGCTTTTTTTAACAAATTCCAGTGTGATTGCTGATACGAAATAATGTTTTCAAATTTTACTTCAAATTCTGATTTTTGACAAGCCCTAAAAAATCGAACTGCTGTGATAAGACAAAAATTTCTGCTAATCATTAGCAGAAAAAGGGCCGTTTTTGCTAATGAAAAGGCCCTTCCAGCTAATTAGGCGAAAAATCGTGCTAAAAACCTTGCTAATACAAAAGGCGGATGTTCCGAGTGCTAAGCCGTTATAAGAAATAAAATTGAATATTACCATGTACATAGAGCGTCTATTTGCCCCTGTATCGGGGATGGATAGACGCTCTTTTTTTATGCCCAAAATTCATGGGTAAATCTGAAAGATTGGAGGTTTGATTTTTGAGTAAGATCTTCTATTCCCCAGACAAGCCAAACGACTGCTGTTACTGCCATTTCTGGAAAAACAATAAAACGGGCTGCTGTCTGAGCGAAGAAAATTGTTACTACTTAATCTCCGTACCCCCAAAGCCGAAGTCGGAATGTGAAGGTTGTCCTTATGGGCGGGATCATCCCTGCATCGGCTGGTGTACCAGGAAGATTATGAAGGAAGTGGGGGTGCGTTGATATGTATGAGTATGAACGCAATCGCCGTGACAAGCCAAAATGCTGCAAAGACTGCGAGTATTATCAACCCCGATGGAAGTACCGCTTCTGCTTTTTTGTCCGATGTCCGTACAAGCTGAAGGATACGACTTTCCGCAGAACCCCTCTGAAAAAAGAGTATTTCCCGCAGAAAGAGGTGGTGAGGATGAGTGACGTATGATTATTTCTATGGTCAGCAAGCGGAGATGTTCACATTCTACCGTGTTCCAAAGGTGTTGTTCACCGAGGAGTGTTTTTGGAATGTATCAACCGATGCCAAGCTGCTTTACGGTATTCTGCTTGACCGCATGAACCTCTCAGCCCGGAACAATTGGCTGGACGAGGAAGGCCGTGTCTATATCATCTTCACGATTGAAGAAATCAAAGGAGCGTTAGGCTGTGCCGAAAAGAAAGCGGTGAAGCTGCTGGATGAGCTGGAAAAGAAATGCGGTTTGATAGAACGCAAGCGACAGGGACTGGGGAAACCGAACCTGATCTATGTAAAGGACTTCATTTCCGGTTCTGTGGAAAGACAATTCTTGAATTGTCAAAAGGACAATTCTGGAGTTGTCAAAAACACAATTCAGGAACTGTCAAAAGCACAAGGTAATAATACTGATACTAAATATATTGATTTGAGTGATACTGATCCTTTCTTTCCTTCCGGTTTTTGTGGAAAGGAAGCCGATGGGACTGACGAATTTACCCGATATTATCAGTATTTTTATGAACAGCTTTCCATGGACTATCTGAAACAGGATTATCCGTATGACCATGAGATACTCGATCTGATACTGCATCTGATTGTTGAGGTCATGTGCAGTAACCGCAAGCAAATCCGGATTGCCAGTGATGATAAGCCCATTGAAATTGTCAAAAGCAGTTTTATGAAGCTGGATTCTGAACATATCAGATTTGTATTGAGTTCTTTCAAAGAGAACACAACCGATGTTCGCAATATCAAGCAGTATCTACTTGCTTCGATATACAACGCCCCCTACACCATAAGCGCCCACTATGACGCAAAGGTCAGGCATGATATGGCCTCGGGGAAACTTGGAGGGAGGTGGTAATCAATGCAGTATACACAGAATAGAAAGCGAGGTGAAGATATTTGTCGAAAAAAGCAACCGTCATTGCCGTAGTCAACCAGAAAGGCGGCACAGGCAAGACCACAACCACGGAAAATTTGGGTGTGGGACTGGCAATGGAGGGCAAAAAGGTTTTGTTGGTAGACACAGATCCACAGGCTTCTTTAACAGTCAGTCTGGGAAATCCGTACCCGGATACCTTATCTCCCACCCTTTCCGACATGATGGGAAAGATTATGATGGAAAAGCCGATTGTCCCCGGCGAAGGCATTCTTCATCACCCGGAAGGTGTGGACTTGATGCCTGCCAATATTGAACTGTCAGGCTTAGAGGTTTCCCTGGTCAATGCCATGAGCCGGGAGACCATTCTCCGTCAGTACCTGGATACGGTCAAGCAGAATTATGACTACATTCTTCTGGACTGTATGCCCTCTTTGGGTATGCTGACAGTCAATGCGTTGGCAGCTGCCGACAATGTGCTGATCCCTGTTCAGGCGGCATATCTTCCTGCAAAGGGCTTGGAACAGCTGCTGGAAACCATCAACAAGGTCAGACGACAAATCAACCCAAAATTGAAAATCGAGGGTATTCTTCTGACGATGGTGGACAGCAGAACCAATTATTCCAAGGACATCAGCAATCTGATCCGGGAAAGTTATGGAGGAAAGCTGAAAGTCTACAAGACAGACATTCCACGTTCTGTTCGTGCAGAGGAAATCAGTGCCGAAGGAGCCAGTATCTTTAAGCACGATCCCAAAGGCAAAGTCGCTGATGCCTACCGGGTTCTGACAAAGGAGGTGTTAAAAAATGCAGAAAAAAGGCGCAAACATCAGCTTGAAGGGGTACGATGATATTTTCTCTACCGACCAGTCACGAGCTGAAGCCCAGCAGGAACGAGTGCAGGAAATCCCGCTTTCCGATTTACACCCCTTTGAAGGACATCCCTTCCGGGTGGTAGATGATGAGGAAATGTTGAAAACAGCGGAGAGTGTTCGAGAATTTGGGGTTCTTACACCTGCTATTGTTCGTCCTGACCCTGATGGTGGTTATGAGATCATTTCCGGTCACAGGAGACATCGTGCATCTGAGCTTGCCGGGAAAGAAACCATGCCTGCTATTGTCCGTGATATGGACGATGATGCAGCCATCATCTTGATGGTTGATTCCAACTTGCAGAGAGAAACCCTTTTACCGAGTGAACGTGCATTTGCCTACCGAATGAAATTAGATGCAATAAAGCATCAAGGGCAAACTTGTGGACAAGTTGGCCACAAGTCAAGAGATGCACTGTCTGATTCGGATAGCGGCAGACAGATTCAGCGGTATATCCGTCTGACAGAGCTTATTCCTGAAATTCTGGATATGGTGGATAACGGTCAGATTAAATTCAATCCTGCCGTGGAGCTTTCCTATCTCGCAAGAGAAGAACAGCAGGATTTTCTTTCTGCTATGGACTTTGCCCAGGCTGCGCCTTCTCTTTCACAGGCACAGAGAATCAAAAAACTGGCACAGGAGGGCGAGTGTACGCTGGACGCTATGTGCGAGATTATGAATGAGGTCAAAAAGGGCGAGCTGGACAGGGTGACATTCAAAACGGACTCCTTGCGGAAATACTTTCCGAAGTCCTATACCAGCAAGCAGATGGAGGATAAAATCATTCAGCTGCTGGAACAGTGGCAGAAGAAACGAGAGAAATCTATGGAAAGGTAAGGTGAATCCCGATGTTTAACGAAAGAGAAATGAGCAAAGCAATCGACTGGCTGTTTGAGCTGTTTTCTCCCGAAGATTATGAGGGGTATGATGAAGATGAGATCGGCTATGCCGGTGGTTTGTGTCTGCCGGAGGTTTGCACCGCATTGAGAGGTGCGGCACAGACGGTATATCAGTATTCCGTAGCCGGTGGCTATGAGAAATGCTTCAATTACCGTGGCATGGAACTGTTTGACCAGCGTGCCTGCCTCATTATTTCCGATGTGGAACAGGCGGTTTTAGATGAAATCAAAACCACCTATGAAACCGAACTGTGGCTTATGGAAGATATGAATTTTGCCATTGTCCGCTGTGTGTCAATGCTGATCGGGTCTGATGATACCGGCTATGTGACGGAGTACCGGGCTTTCAAAAAGATTTTGAAAAGTGCGGAGGATTTGTTCTTTTCCCCGGAGGAACTGATCGAGGAACTGGAATCTATGTGTGTCCCCCAGTGGGAACATGAAGCGACTATTTATGAACTGTAACAGGTTCATGGATAGCCGCTTTTCTTATATCTGAGGAAATGGAGGTATCGAAGTTTGAAGGAATACGATGTAAAGATCACCGAGACACTGGAAAAGACGGTAACGGTGGAAGCCAAGTCCCGTGCTGATGCAGAAGAACAGGTCAGATCAGCCTACTACAATTCCGAGTACATTCTGGACTCCGAGAACTTTACCGGCGTCGAGTTTGGCACTACGGAGGAACGTGAAATTCAGCAGGAACAGGCTGAGACAATGACGGTTCTTCTGGTAAAGCCCCACATGTATCCCCAGCAGGTTCAGATCGGCTGCGATTTGGAGGATTTGCAGAAAGCTGTCGGTGGCGACATTGAAGCTGTTTACCCTTTTAATGAGCCTGTCGCATTGGTGATGCACGATGAGGGAAAAATCATGGGGAAAGACCTGAATCGTGCGCTGCGGGACGGAGACGGCGAGATCTACGACATCATCGCCGGTGACTTTCTGGTTGTCGGTTTGGGCGAGGAGGATTTTTCTTCCCTTTCCCCGGAGCTGATGAAGCAGTTTGAGGAACACTTCCATCAGCCTGAAACCTTCGTCCGCATGGGGCGCAGTATCATGGCTTTGCCGTTGCCCGATGATATGGTCAAAAAAGAAGATGCGCCTATCAAGGCTGACCCCACCCCACGCAAGAGCAGCCCTGATCGAGATGCGCTGTAAGGAGGCATCATGGAAAGAAGCTCAACGATTGCAGAGCTGATGGAACGCCGCAGGATACAGGCAGGAGCCAAGGAGTATCAGGGACACACCTATATGGACCTGGCAAGATTCGATGAAGCCACAAAGCACATGATTATCTTTGATGTGCTGACCAATGAATCTCCTGTTGGCTGGAAAGGTGAAAGAAACCGTCTGTATCTGAGTGAAGCCGGGTATCAGAAAGCTCTGGACAACCAGAAAGTCGGGAACATCAAGATTATCAGTCATGCCAATGTTGCCAGAGGAAATCTGTATTACGACCGCAGAGATATGGCACGATGACCCTCATTCTACTGCTTGCAGGAGGTGATGATTCATGCAGGAAGAAGTTGAAAACAGGACGATAAATCTGGCAATCAGCACGACAAGGCTGACTGCTCGAAGTATCATTGCCGGTATTCGCAAATATTTGCAGCACCGGGAAAAGGTCAAGGCGAGAAAAGGAACCAGAGATACGGCGGTTCACGGAAAGCAATCCGTGAAACAGCTGCTGGGACAGAATCAGGGTGCCACCAATGTGGAAATTGATAAGGATGGCATCCGGGATTTTGAAAGGCTCGCCAAGAAATACGGTGTGGACTTTGCCGTAAGAAAAGATAAGTCCGTTGATCCTCCCCGTTATCTTGTCTTTGTCCGTTCCAAGGATGCAGATGCCCTGGATGCTATCTGCAAGGAACATCAGGCAAGGTCATTGACGAAGGATAAGAAACCGAGCGTTCTGGCACAGCTGAAGAAGTTCAAAGAGATGGTAGCAGCTATCCCCAGGAAGGTTCGGGAAAAGAAACAGGAGCGTGATTTGTGATGAGCAAAATCAATTTGAAAAAGCTCCTGATTCTGAACATCCCGTATATTCTGGTGGGATTGTTTGCAACGAATTTTGGAGAAGCATGGCGGTTGGCTGAGGGTGCAGATTCTTCTGCAAAAATCCTCAGCTTTTTTTATGCCCTTCCGGTTGCCCTGGGCAATCCACTCCCCAGCTTTCATCCGCTGGATTTGCTGGTGGGAATTGCCTGTGGCGCAGGGCTTCGGCTTGCGGTTTATCTGAAAAGCAAAAACGCCAAGAAGTACCGGCACAATGTGGAGTATGGTTCTGCCCGTTGGGGTACAGCCAAAGACATTGAGCCATTTACTGCTCCAAAGTTTGAGGACAACATTATTCTGACAAGAACGGAACGGCTGATGATGTCCAACCGACCGAAGAATCCTGCCAATGCCAGAAACAAAAATGTTTTGATTATCGGAGGTTCAGGTTCAGGAAAAACAAGGTTCTGGCTGAAACCGAATCTGCTCCAGATGCACTCCAGCTATGTTGTCACAGACCCGAAAGGCAGCATTGTCATCGAGTGCGGCCATGCTTTGTTGAAGCATGGCTATAACATTAAGATTTTCAACACCATCAACTTTAAGAAGTCGATGCACTACAATCCGTTCGCCTATATCCATTCAGAAAAAGACATTCTGAAGCTGGTGACGACATTGATTGCCAATACCAAAGGCGACGGGAAAGCCGGTGACGAGTTCTGGACGAAAGCAGAAACCCTTCTGTACTGTGCCCTGATTGGCTATATCCACTATGAAGCACCGGTAGAGGAACAGAACTTCTCCACTCTGATTGAGTTCTTAAACGCAATGGAGGTGCGTGAGGACGATGAGGAGTTCCAGAATCCGGTTGATCTGATGTTTGAAGCTCTGGAAAAGAAAAAGCCAAATCATTTTGCAGTTCGCCAATATAAGAAGTACAAGCTGGCTGCCGGCAAGACAGCTAAGAGTATCTTGATTAGCTGTGGTGCGAGACTTGCTCCCTTCGATATTCAGGAAGTCCGGGACATTACAGCCTATGACGAATTGCAGTTAGATACCCTCGGAGACAAGAAAACGGCACTGTTCCTGATTATGTCGGACACGGATGCGACTTTTAATTTCCTGATCTCCATGATTTATACCCAGCTGTTCAATCTGCTTTGTGAGAAAGCAGATGATGTGTACGGCGGCAGACTGCCGGTTCATGTGCGCTGTCTGATTGATGAAGCGGCAAATATCGGTCAGATTCCCAATCTGGAAAAGTTGGTTGCGACCATCCGAAGCCGTGAAATCTCTGCCTGCCTTGTCCTTCAGGCACAGTCTCAGCTGAAAGCCATTTATAAGGACAACTCAGACACCATCATTGGCAACATGGATTCCCGTATTTTCCTCGGCGGTTCTGAACCGACCACGTTGAAAGAACTGAATCAGGCACTTGGGAAAGAGACCATCGACACCTACAACACATCAAACACCAGAGGTAACAGCCCGTCCTACGGCATGAATTATCAGAAGCTGGGAAAAGACCTTGCTACTGTGGATGAGCTGGCAGTTCTGGATGGTGGTAAGTGCATCTTGCAGCTGCGTGGTGTGAGACCGTTTCTGTCTGACAAGTACGATCTGACACAGCATCCGAACTATAAGTACACATCAGACTTCGACAAAAAGAATGAGTTCAACATCGAACAGTTTCTGAGTCGTAGATTGAAATTAAAGGCAGGTGACGAATTTGTAGTAGTCGATGCCGATTAAAGGAGGGTCTTAATGGAAAAAACTCCCCAATTCAATATTGAGGAAACATTCTGTGAATACCTGTCCAAGTATTACAGAGGTTCCAACAATCCGGTTTCAAGTAAAACGCTTGAAGCCGTTTTTCATGTAAAAGGGTCAGAAATCAGAAGAATCGTCAATTCCCTGCGGAGCAAAGGGGAACCCATTTGCAGCGATTATGATGGCTACTTCTATGCGGACAATCAGCATGAAATCAATACAACGATTGCTCAGCTGACAAGCCGCATCCAGAAGATTGCAAAAGCAAGGGATGGTCTGGTGAATCGCACCGGCAAAGATGATTGACCCTATTTCCCTTGAAAGGTGGTGGTGATAGATATGATTGCAGTTGAATAGTCTCGTTGTTTCTGCCCTCCGACCGGTTCTCCGGTATCGTGGAGGGCTTTTTTCATTTCAAAATCCAATTCAAATATCAGGAGGAAGAGTATATGGCATTTTTCAACAGCGCAGTAACCGTTCTTCAGACCCTTGTTATCGCTCTCGGCGCAGGTCTCGGCATCTGGGGTGCAATCAACCTGCTTGAAGGCTACGGTAACGACAACCCCGGTGCAAAGTCCCAGGGCATGAAGCAGCTCATGGCAGGCGGCGGTGTCGCTCTCATCGGTACTACCCTTGTACCTCTGCTCTCCGGTCTCTTTGGCTAATCAGCCGCTGGAAACTTACGAACCAATCAATCACGGGTTGGGATAGAAGCTCCCAACCCTATTTTCTATCAAGGAGGAAACGTATATGGCATTTTTCAACAGCGCAGTAACCGTTCTTCAGACCCTCGTTATCGCCCTCGGTGCAGGTCTCGGCATCTGGGGAGCCATCAACCTTCTGGAAGGCTACGGCAACGACAACCCCGGCGCAAAGTCCCAGGGCATGAAGCAGTTCATGGCTAATTAAAGGGAACAAAAAGAAAGGAAAAGCCAATCCAGACGGTATCAGCGGCAGGCTACAAGAATAAATTGTGATTTCACAAGATTGGTGCTATAATAAGAGAAAAGTTCCTGCCGGGGCAGCCGCTCCGGTGGTATGGATAGAAAGGCAGGAAAACAATATGCACATCAGCTATAAACCACTCTGGCACACACTGTTAGAGCGTGATATGAGAAAAGAGGATTTAAGGCTTGCCGCTGGTATGACAACAAATATGATTGCCAACATGAGCAAAGAGGGAAAGCACATCAGCATGGATACATTAGCCCGTATCTGCGAAACGCTGAATTGTGAGATTACCGATGTGATTGAGTTAGTACCAGACGAGCCTGCTTCCACAGGAGGTAAGGAACATGAGCGAATTGAAACCAAGAATAAAAGAAAACGGAATTGATTATATCCTTGTTGGAGATTACTACATCCCGGACTTGAAGTTGCCGGAGGAACACCGCCCCATCGGAAAGTACGGACGGATGCACCGGGAATATTTAAGAGAAGTCTGCCCAGCCAGATTACACACATTGACCCTGACCGGGGAATTGTGGACATATCTTGCAGACCTGAACGAACAGGCACAGAAACGGTTAGACACCATCATGGAGCAGATGAAAGCTGCCGAGGGCGTGACCGAGGAATTGAAGCGTACCCGTCAAATGGAATGGGTGCAGCGTTGCAATAACATTCACAACCGGGCAGAAGAAATTGTTTTACATGAGATGATTTATTCATAACGGTATGGTAGAATGATTATTACAAATTAGAAGTTGTAAAGGAGACTTTGTATGGGTAGAAAAGAAATAACAACAAAAGAAGATTTAATGAAAGTAATAGAATTATTCGAAAATACTGGAATTACATACTGGTTGGATGGCGGATGGGGTGTAGATATTTTAGCTGGTAAACAAACAAGAATTCATAGAGATATAGATATAAATTTTGATGCTCAACATACGGAAAAATTGTTAAATGTGCTTTTGAATCTGGGCTATAAAATTGATACAGACTGGAAACCGGTTAGAATAGAGTTATATAGTGATGAACTTGGTTACTTAGACATTCACCCGTTCGTTTTAAGTGAGGACGGAACTTCAAAACAAGCTGATTTAGAGGGTGGCTGGTATGAGTTTGAAAAAGATTACTTTGGTAGTGCTTTTTTTGAAGGAAAAACAATTCCTTGTATATCCTTAAAAGGCCAAAGAGTTTTCCATTCAGGTTATGAATTAAGAGATAAAGATAAGCATGATATTTTAATTCTTGAAAGTTTATCAAAATAACATTGCTGTAATTTCTAAGATAAATTCCACTTTATCGCTTTGAAATTTTAACTGAATAAGTATAGCACCAACCGCTGCTACATGGAAGCAAACACAACCATGCAACAGCGGTTTTTCTTTACCGTTTTTTCCTTTGACTGATAGGAGTTCCTGTTTTCTTTGATTTTTGTAGAATCCGAATGAGCCAGCGAAATTCTTCGTCTGACAGATTTTTATAGTTGATGCCGAGCTGCTTGCAGTAAAGGACAACCAGCTTTTCATCCCGACTGCCCTTGAAATTTTCAACCGCTTCCAAATTTTCTTTCAATTCATCGGCAACGGTGGTCTGGGGCGCACTCTCGCTGTCCTTTTTGTGGGCTTCCCGAATATCCCGGATAATGAGATTGAGGTCATCAAGAACCATGTGGCTGAAATATTCATCATCGCTGATATGGGCGGCTTGCAGCACTTTCAAATGCGGGTCGTCTTCGCCGGGGCGATACCGTTCAATGATTTCATGCCGGACAGTATCGACAAGGGCGTTGAGGTTTTGAATCTGCATGGTGGCAATCCCATCTACATAAATCTCAATGTCCGCAAGAAACTTGATAAAGTCCTTATGAGTGGCAAGCTCACAGAGCAGACGGTTGTTAATCCGACCGCCTTTCAGAAGTGCCACCATCTCATCATTCAAATGCAGCTCTGTTAGTGGCGTGTTGATCTGCTCCCGGTTCTCTGTCCGGCACAGCAGATAATCAACGGAAACCCCATAGAAGTCTGCCAGCGTGATAAGGTTGCCATGATTGATTTCCTTATAATCCTCTTTTTCATAACTGCCAAGAGCTGATTTGGAAATGCCCGTCAGCTCTGATAATTCTTCCAGATTTAAGCCTTTGTCCTTGCGGAGTTCCCAAAGGCGTTCCTGTATGCTTGTCGCTCCTTTCATGGGCGCACGCTCCTTTCCGGCGGTTTCATTACTGCCGCTTAACTGGATTATATCATACTTTCCGCAATCGTGGAAATTTCTGATTTTTACCCTTAATTCCTACTTTGTGGACATACGGCACAGGGCACAAAAATGTTCTATGATACAGGTAGTTCATCGATGGATTATTCCAATCGAATGACCAGCCTGTGTGGGATATGCTTCCCCGGCGATGTAGCGCCATGACTTTTGGCAGGGATATGGAGGAACCCTGACCGAAACGAGCGTACCAAAGGGAGCAATACGCCGCTGTGAGATTCAGGGGAGGAACGACACCGGGGAGAACTGGCGAACTGATACCGAAATGATACCGAAACACGACAATCTGATAGGGGGATAGTCTACCCTATTGCTGATACTTCTGGAGATTTTAGACGGCTCTATGACCGTAATTTTGCCGAAAATCGCCCCGAAACTATACACTAAAACGGGAGGAAACGCAATATGCCGAGAATGAGCAAAAAGAGGAAGCATGAGCTTTCTTTTTACCTCAATGACCGGGGGCGTGTCACTTACAACGAATTATGCCGGAAATGCAAGCATGGGTGCAAGCAGAGCTTCCGGGCGGTTGTGGTTGACTGCCCCCGTTATTTATCCAAAAGAGCAAAGAAAAAGGAGGAACACACCGAATGAATTTTGAATTTATGACGATAGGCACACCGTTGCCGCCCTGTATGCCCTTTCCCAGAGCGTTGACAGGATTTCCAGTCAGCAGCACCGCAAAGGTCATGTACTGCCGGATGTTGGACGCTATGCTATCCAACGGACAGGAGGACGAGAACGGAATCCTGTTTATCTGCTTCCCTGTCACAGCCATTGCCGCAGTCCTGTCCCGCAGCCCCATGACGGTCAAGCGTTCTCTGAATGAACTGGAAACCGCCGGACTGATCATGCGAGTGCGTCAGGGCGTTGGAGAACCAAACAGGATTTATGTGCTGATACCGGGAAAGGAGGACGCTGCCCTTGCCTGATACCTCAAAGCTGGAAAAGCTCAACCGAGAGTTGGAAAAGAGTGAAAAGAAACTGCGGAAAGCCATCAATGATGAAAAGGCATTGCAGCACCAGCTAAAGCAGCTTACCCGAAAAGAACGGACACACCGGCTCTGTACTCGTGGCGGTATGCTGGAAAGTTTTCTGCAAGAGCCGGAACGCCTGACAGATGATGATGTCATGCTGTTGTTGACACTCATTTTTCACAGGCAGGACACGCAGGAACTATTGAAGAAACTGCTGGAACGTGAGAAGCCGGAAACCCCTTAGTTTACTAAGGGCGCAATTATACACCACCCAAAGGTTGGTGCATTGCGTTCTCCGAAGGCTCCTTGCCGGAGGGCTGTGATTTTTCGCAGTCATGGTCTGCTCCAAATCATACAGGGGACGCTACGCTTCCCCTGCGCTGGCTACCGCCAGCTACCCTTTTGTGGACTTGTCATCTGGGGACACCTTGCGTTGCAAGCTGTTCCCAGCCGACAAGTTTCATAAAATATGCTATCTTTTCGATAGGCAATAAAGTATAATAAAGTCAGCAATAAATCGGAATTTTACGGTCAGTAAGGAATGCGTAAAGTTATATGATTGTATTATAAGCGATTTGTTAAATTTTTATAACCACTTGTATTTGCCTGCGATTTATGGTATAATATTTTGAAATTTAGAAAGAGGTGGGAAGATGATTAACTTTTCTTGCAAATAAAATCAAAATATGCGGTAGTGCTATACTTTGGCATTATTGTGTCTATTGCAAGAAAGTTATATGTCTATCTTACTCAATATAGTGCTGTTGCCACTTTTGCTTAGTGGTGTTATTTTATGCTATGACGAGCTGCAAGGATAAACTTTCTTGTGGCTCTTATTTTGTTTTGGAGGTGCTTTATGAATAGTGCAGAACAGATAGTTACACATGATTCACTCCGTATAGTGTCGGTTCCTTTTGGTGAAATCTATACGTAGTAAACATTCACCGAACCGACTTTGTATCGTATGACATGCAAAGGAGGATAATATTTATGTCAATGATTAAAATTGAAAACCTTACGTTTTCATATCCGACAAGTTATGATAATGTTTTTGAAAATGTCAGTTTCCAGGTTGATACCGATTGGAAGCTTGGTTTTGTGGGCAGAAACGGACGAGGTAAAACAACCTTTCTGAATCTTCTGCTTGGGAAATATGAGTATAGTGGAAAAATCCTATCATCCGTACAGTTTGATTATTTTCCTTATCCCGTTTCAGATAAGAATCGTATTACAGAGGATATATTGCAGGAGATTTGCCCACTTGCGGAAGAATGGGAACTTATGCGAGAACTTTCTTATCTTGATGTTGATGTCGATGTGCTTTGGCGACCTTTTGAAACACTTTCCAACGGAGAGCAGACAAAGGTTTTGATTGCCGCTCTTTTTCTTAATGAAGGGCATTTCCTACTGATTGATGAACCTACCAACCATTTGGATGCCAAAGCGAGAAAAAGTGTGGCGGCATATCTGAAAAAGAAAAAGGGATTCATCTTAGTTTCTCACGATCGTCGCTTTCTTGACGATTGTGTTGACTATATTCTATCGATTAACCGAGCGAATATCGAAGTGCAAAGAGGAAACTTTTCATCATGGATGTCAAATTTTGAGCGACAGCAAGAATTTGAACTGGCTCAGAACGAACGTTTGCAAAAGGACATCAGACGATTACAGCAGTCGGCAAAACGCGCTGCAGTATGGTCTGAACGTGTAGAAGCTTCCAAAATTGGGGCAGCAGATAAAGGTTATGTCGGTCATAAAGCCGCCAAAATGATGAAGCGTTCAAAATCTATAGAAGCGAGACAACAACAGACAATCGAACAAAAATCAGCATTGCTGAAAAATATGGAAACCGCAGAAGCCCTCAAGATACAACCGCTTAATTACCATACAGATTTGCTTGCATCATTATCGAATGTAGTAGTTTATTATGATGGCATTTCAGTTTGTGAACCCGTTTCGTTTGAAATAAGACAGGGAGAACGCATTGTGCTTGATGGAAAGAACGGCAGTGGCAAAAGTAGCCTGTTAAAGTTGGTAGTCGGGCAGTCCATAGATTATACGGGTACAGTAACACTTGGCTCTGGGCTTGTAATTTCTTATGTGCCACAGGATACATCGTATTTATGTGGAACCCTTTCCGAGTTTGCAGAAGAAAACAACCTTGATGAAAGTTTGTTCAAGGCAATTCTTAGGAAAATGGACTTTGAGCGTGTACAGTTTGAAAAGGATATTAAAGACTTTTCTGGCGGGCAAAAGAAGAAAGTCCTAATTGCGAAAAGCCTTTGTGAAAAGGCACACTTGTATGTATGGGATGAACCGCTCAACTTTATTGATGTGTACTCACGTATGCAGATTGAACAACTCATAACGGAGTTTGCCCCGACCATGCTCCTGGTAGAACATGACAGTGTTTTTCGAGATACTGTGGCAAGTAAAATTGTGAATATCTAAATTGGTTCTTCCGCAATTTTACGTTTTTCGCTTTAATAAAAATGGAGAATGCTGATTTACACTGGCATTCCAGTATTGAAAAATTACAAAATACGGATAATTGCGTAAGAACCTCTAAATTAAAATAATTGTATGGGTTAATTCCAGCTTTACAGAGACTCAAATTCCAGTTTGTAGAATTAAGAAAATCGTAATTTGTGGAGGTAAAATATAGATGAATCAAGGTAGAATTATTGTAATCACAGGTGCGCCGGGGACAGGAAAAACTACAACGGCATCTGCTGTTGCAAAAGAATCAGATTTGGAAAAGTCTGTGCATATGCACACAGATGACTTTTATCATTATTTGAGTAAAGGGGCAATACCACCGCATTTGCCAGAATCAAATGAGCAAAATTTGATTGTCATTGAAGCGTTTTTAGAAGCTGCGAAGCGATATGCTCGTGGTGGATATGATGTAATTGTTGACGGTATTATCGGACCGTGGTTTTTAAAGCCGTGGCAAAGTCTTGTTCGGGAACATTATGAGGTGCATTATATTATTTTAAGGGCAAGTAAGGAAGAAACCTTGAAGCGAGCTGTTGAACGCTCAAAGTTAGACCGAAAGACAAATATCGAATTGGTAGAAACCATGTGGGAGCAATTTTGCAATCTGGGAATATATGAATCGAATGTTATAGATACGACCACTTATTCCATTCAAGAAACTGTTTCCGCAGTACAAGAAAAAATCGCAAGTAGGGCAGCGTTGTTGTCTTAGATTGTTTTGGTGCAATTCCAGTTTGTTAGCTTTACATCGGGTCAACTTGTCCCGAACTTTTACAACTAAATACCCGCCGCTCACACAGTGGCACACCGAGCAGGAAATCTGAAAAAGGTCTCCTGCTTTTTTTCTGCCCAAAATGAGGTGGTAAAACGCCACCCCATCCACCAATTAGCGAAAGGAGGGACACGAAATGCCTTGTCCACACAACGAAATCACGATTGTTCAGCGCAGCCAGCGGCAGTCTGCGGTTGCCGCCGCTGCTTACCAAAGCGGCGAAAAGCTGTTCTGTGAATACGACCAGCAAGTAAAGCACTACCCGGAAAAGCGTGGTATCGTCCACAATGAAATCCTGCTCCCGGCAAATGCTCCACAGGAATATGCAGACCGCAATACTTTATGGAATGCCGCCGAAGCGGTGGAAAAGCAATGGAACTCCCAGCTTGCAAGGCGGTGGGTGCTTACCATTCCCAGAGAGATACCGCCCGACCAGTACGCTGTCCTTGTACGGGAGTTTTGTGAACAGCAGTTTGTTTCCAAAGGCATGATTGCTGATTTTGCCATCCATGACCCCCATCCGCCGGGACACAATCCCCACGCCCATGTCCTGCTGACCATGCGGGCAATGGATGAACATGGAAAATGGCTTCCCAAGAGCCGCAAGGTTTATGACCTTGACGAGAATGGGGAACGGATAAAGCTGCCGTCCGGCAGGTGGAAAAGCCACAAGGAGGATACGGTGGACTGGAACGACCAGAAGTATTGTGAAATCTGGCGGCATGAATGGGAGGTTATCCAGAACCGCTATCTGGACGCCAATGACCGCCCGGAGCGTGTGGACTTGCGTTCCTATGCCAGACAGGGGCTTGATATAGTCCCCACTGTCCATGAGGGGACTGCTGTCCGGCAGATGGAAAAGCGAGGTATCCAGACGAATATCGGCAACCTGAACCGGGAAATCAGAGCCGCCAACCGCCTGATGAAGTCCATCCGGCAGCTTATCCAAAACCTCAAAGGCTGGATTACCGAGCTGGGAGAAAAACGGAAGGAGCTGCTTGCACAAAAGGCGGCGGAGGAAGCGACACTTCTTCCCAATCTGCTGATGAAGTATATGGAGATACGAAAGGAAGAACGGAAGGACTGGACAAGGGCTGGACAGAACCGGGGAACTTCACAGGACTTAAAGGCAGTCAGCGAAGCCCTGTCCTATCTCCGGCAAAAGGGGCTTTCCACTGTGGAGGACTTAGAAGCGTTTCTGGAATCTTCCGGGAAATCAGCCGCAGATTACCGCAATCAGATGAAGCCAAAGGAAGCCCGGAGCAAAGTGATTGACGGGATTCTTGCCAGCCGGACAGACTGCAAGGAATGTAAGGCTGTCTATGAGAAGTACCAGAAGATATTTTTTAAGAAAATAAAGGGGAAATTCAAACAGGAACACCCGGAGGTTGCCCGGTATGAGAAAGCCGCTGACTACCTTGCCAAGCACCCGGACGATAAGGATAAAACGAAAAATGAGTTGCAACAGGAGCAGGAAACGCTTCTCAGCGAAATCGCAGAGCTGAAAGTACCACTGACCGAGGTACAGGAGGATTTGAAGAAGCTGCGGGACATCCGCTACTGGGTACGGAAAGCCACACCCGGCACAGAGGAAAGCAAAGAGCCGCCCAAGAAGCAGCCCATCAAAGAAGTCTTGCAGGATAAGACTGACGAGAAAAAAGCACAAAGAACCGCCCCGGCACAGGAGAAACACAGACAACAGGATATGGAACTTTAACAGGCACTTGCCATTTTCAATTAGAGAATGTCAGGTGCTTTTCTTATTTTCAAGGAGGGATAGATTTGAATGTATTCGAAGCTGTGAAGCAGTCCGTCACAACAAGACAGGCTGCGGAGTATTATGGAATCCATGTAGGTCGGAACGGGATGGCTTGCTGCCCGTTCCATAACGATAAAACCCCAAGCATGAAGCTGGATCGGCGTTACCATTGCTTCGGCTGCGGTGCGGATGGGGATGTGATTGATTTTGCCGCCGCCCTGTATGGGCTGGGAAAGAAAGAAGCCGCCGTACAGCTGGCACAGGACTTCGGGCTTTCCTATGAGGACTGGAAACCGCCGGGAAAGGTAAAAAAGCCCAAGACCCGGCAGAAATCCCCGGAGGAACAGTTTCAGGAAGCAAAGAATCGCTGCTTCCGTATTCTTGCCGATTATCTCCATCTGCTGATGGCATGGAGAACGGACTACGCCCCGCACTCCCCGGAGGAAGCCTTTCATCCCCGGTTTGTGGAAGCCTTACAGAAGCAAGCCCAAGTGGAATATCTGCTGGATGTGCTGCTGTTCGGGGAAACAGAGGAAAAAGCGGATTTGATTACGGACTACGGAAAGGATGTGATACAGCTTGAACAGCGAATGGCAGAACTTGCAGCCGCAGACGCAGCAAGAACTAAAAAACACTATGAACGCCATGCAGCCGCCCCAGAGCGTTGAGGAAATCAAGGCGGGGCTGGAAACCACCGAGAAAGGCGGTGTCCGTCAGAGCATACGGAACTGCCTGACCGTATTCCAACGTGACCCTCTGCTTTCAGGGGCTATCGCATACAACATCCTGACTGACCGCAAGGACATCATAAAGCCCATCGGTTTTCACAGAGAAAGCACCGCCCTGAACGATACGGACATGAAGTATCTGCTTCTTTATCTGGAAGAAACCTACGGGCTTACCAATGAGAAAAAGATTGATAACGCCATCGGGATTGTGGCGAATGAAAACAAGTACCATCCCATCCGGGACTATCTCAATACCCTTGTGTGGGACGGGACAGAGCGAATCCGCTTCTGCCTGCGGCACTTTCTGGGGGCTGACGCAGACGATTACACCTATGAAGCGTTGAAGCTGTTCCTGCTGGGTGCAATCTCACGAGCCTTTCAGCCGGGGTGCAAGTTTGAAATCATGCTCTGTCTGGTAGGCGGTCAGGGGGCTGGAAAGTCCACCTTCTTCCGGCTGCTGGCAGTCCGGGACGAGTGGTTCTCCGATGATTTGCGGAAGCTGGACGATGACAATGTGTACCGCAAGCTGCAAGGTCACTGGATTATTGAAATGTCGGAAATGATGGCAACCGCCAACGCCAAGAGCATTGAGGAAATCAAGTCATTTTTAAGCCGGCAGAAAGAGGTCTACAAGATACCTTATGAAACCCACCCGGCAGACCGCCCCCGTCAGTGCGTGTTTGGCGGCACTTCCAATGCCCTTGACTTCCTGCCCCTTGACCGTTCCGGCAACCGCCGCTTTATCCCGGTCATGGTGTACCCGGAGCAGGCGGAAGTTCACATTTTGGAGGATGAAGCCGCTTCCAGAGCCTATATCGGGCAGATGTGGGCGGAAGCGATGGAGATTTATAAAAGCGGCAGGTTCAAGCTGGCTTTCAGCCCCGCCATGCAGCGGTATCTCAAAGAACACCAGCGGGATTTTATGCCGGAGGACACCAAAGCCGGGATGATACAGGCGTATCTTGATAAATACACCGGGAGCATGGTCTGCTCCAAGCAGCTCTATAAGGAAGCCTTGAACCATGCTTTTGACGAGCCGAAGCAATGGGAAATCCGGGAAATCAACGAGATTATGAACCAGTGCATTTCCAGCTGGCGGTACTTCCCAAACCCAAGAATGTTTTCCGAATATGGCAGACAAAAGGGCTGGGAGCGTGAAAACCCGGCAACGGACTCCGGCAACCCGTCTGAAAAAACGATGGACGGTTTTGTGGAGGTCACAGAACAGATGGAGCTTCCATTCTGAAAAGGACAGCCCGTTGCACCCCCTGTTGTTATCCCGTTGCCGAGCCGGTTGCCGGGAAAAACCCCTTATTTCCGGGCTTTTCTCCCTTATAACAACCAAAACAACAAAAAAATAAAAGAAAAGTATAAATAGTAACCATCGCCAGATTGAGATTGTTTGCAAGGTCTTTTGAAGTCCGTTGCCGGACTTCGTTGCCGACACCCTCTGTCTGGCTATTTTCATGTATGGAGGATAACTGCCTATGGCAAAAAACAAAACAGAGATTCATGTGACCACTGTATTTGACGGGGAGCTTGACGCCACTGATGTGTTCGTCAGCCTGATTTCCCAGAAATACGGAAAGACAAATGCAAAAGAATATCTTGCTAAAAAGAAAGATATAGGCTATAATGAAGATGAGGTTCAAAAGAGCCAGATACCGTCTGGATTGTGTGGGTAAATGGCTATGATGAACGAAATGGAATACAGAACAATCGGTTCGGCACTTGCCGGGGGTTATCGTGCGGCGGTCTATTGCAGGCTGTCAAAGGACGATGACCTGCAAGGCGAAAGTGCCAGTATCGCAAACCAGCGTGATATGCTGGAAAAATACTGCGAAAAGCAGGGATGGGAGGTTGTGGCAGTCTATCAGGACGATGGCTTCACAGGTCTTAACATGGAGCGTCCTGACCTACAGAGAATGTTGAGAGCCATTGAGCGCAGGCAGATCAACCTTGTCATCACGAAAGACCTCAGCCGACTGGGGCGTAATTATCTGCAAACCGGGCATTTGATTGAGGACTTTTTCCCAAGAAACGGTGTCCGCTATATCGCCATGAATGACGGCATCGACACCCTGCGGGATAACAACGACATTGCCCCGTTCAAGAATATCCTGAACGAGATGTACAGCAAGGATATTTCCAAGAAAGTCCATTCCTCTTATCTTCTGAAAGCGCAGAAAGGACAGTTTACCGGGTGTCTTGCCCCGTTTGGGTATCGGAAAGACCCGGAGGACAAAAACCATCTGCTCATTGACGAGGAAACCGCCCCGATTGTGCGGCTGATTTTCGGATATGCCCTGAACGGTCATGGTCCGAACTATATCCGCAGACGGCTGGAGAAAGAAAAAATCCCCTGCCCTACATGGTGGAACCGGGAACGGGGGCTTCGCAATACCCGCACCAAATGGGAAAAGAAAGACCCAGAAAACGGGCGGTATATGTGGGACTTCTCCGTTATCAAAGACCTTTTGATGAATCCCGTCTACACCGGGGCGATTGCTTCCCAGAAAAAGGACTACCGCTTCAAAATCGGCACGATTGGGGAAAAGAAGCCGGAGGACTGGATTGTGGTGGAGGGACAGCATGAACCGCTGATTGACAGCATGAGCTTTGACTGTTGGACAGCGAATTGAGGGAGACGCAAACGACAAATTATTTTTCCGTCCTTTAAAGAATCGACCGCGCAGTCTGGGAGCTAATGGCAGATTGACAGCGATAATACGGCA
>NZ_JBQHSG010000026.1:0-31206 GCF_052066375.1 Bariatricus sp. HCP28S3_A7 | reverse complement strand
TCCAGCTCTGGCTAAATAACTTAATAGCAAAACAAATGGGGTGGCTCCGTTAGTCCGGACAGGTGGCTCTCGCCACATCGGACTGGCGGCTCCGCCGCACCATAATATTCAATCTGCACATTGGTTACATGACTTTTCTTTGAGGCATCGGGATAATATTTCCGGATGTCTTTTCTTTTGGCATTGGTCCATATGGAAATGATGGAACTGTGGTATCTGCAATGTGTGATGATGCGTCGTCCATATCATATGAAATACCCATTGTCTCCAGTAGCACATTCCTTGCAGGTGGCTCCGGTGATGGAGTACTTTCTGCTCCTGCACCAAGCTGTTCCAGATTACTGACAAGCTCCTGCTGTTTGTGTGGAAACAGATGGGAGTAGGTGTTCAGTGTTGTGGATACCTTTTCGTGTCCAAGTCTGTCAGCAAGTACCAGTGCATCACAGCCCTGATTGATGAGCAAACTGGCGTGGGAGTGACGGATATCGTGGATTCTGATACGCTTCACCCCGGTATTCTTACACCCTCTATCCATCTCGTGAGAAAGATAAGATTTTGTAATCGGAAACAACCTTTCTTGCGGGTCAAGCATATATCTTGAGTCCATATATTCCTGAAGTTCCTTGCAGAGAAAATCCGGAATGGGAACCTTGCGCTTGCTCTTTCGCGTTTTTGGGGATGTAAATACATCTTCCCCATGAAGTCGCTGAAAAGTTTTGTTGATATCAATCTGTTTTGAGGCAAGGTCGATATCGGCAGCAGTAAGTGCAAGTAGCTCTCCCTCACGCATTCCTGTCCAGTACAGCACCTGAAAGCAGATATAGGATAATGGCTTATCCTTGATGCCTTCCCGAAAAGCGATGTACTCATCGTAAGTCCAATAATCCATTTCTTCAGCTTTTGCCTGTCCAATGCTTCCTGCCTGACCGCAGGGGTTCGTATTCAAATCATAGAACCTCTTGGCATAATTGATTATGCAGGTAAGCTGATTGTTGATGGTTTTCAGATAAGTCTTGGAATATCCCTTCGGGGAATTCATCAACTGGTTCTGCCATCTTCGCACATCGGAAGCCTTAATCTCGTTTACAGGCTTATTGCCGAAAAACGGGAGAATGTGTGTCTCGCAGATATGCTTCTTGGTCATGATAGTGGACTGTTTCAGTCTTGGTGTCATGTCTTCCATATAAAGTTCGTAGAGATTCTGAAATGTCATATCCGGGTTAGCAGACTGCTTTTCAAGAAAATCCCTTTCATAAGCTAAGGCTTCCTTTTTGGTGGCGAAACCTCGTTTCCACTTTTGCCTGTTGTTGCCCTGCCAGTCCGTGTAATAGAACTTGCAGAACCACTTACCAGTCTTGTTATCTTTGTAAGCTGGCATAAAAATCATCTCCTTTGTATTAAATTTTCCTGGCAATGTTGTAAATGTCTGGAAGTTGCACCACGTAACTGTGGTATGTATTGCACTTTGTCCTGAAAAACAAGATTTGAGTGCATTTTTCCAAAGGCTATGATATAATCTACTTGTCTAGGGTGATTATAAAGCCTTTGGGTTTAATCACTAAAAATTCGGTATCATTCCTTTTGCAGAAGGTCTGGTGCCGATTTTTTATTTTAGCTAAAAATATTTGCTACTGAATAAAACAATTATTTATCATCGGCTTCTTCTTTGGTAGACACGATATGAATTCTTGTCAGCGAAGAATTCTTCTTTGCACCAGTAGATTTTTTTTGTTTTGCCATCTGCGAAGAAAAATCTGAGAAGTAGCTGTCAGAGTAATAATCTAACATTTCTCTTTTCCATGTATCGTAGCTTTCTTTGCTCAACTTACCGCTTTGCAGAGCAGTAAGTTTGTTCATCCAGTTTTCCATAAAGAGACAGAAGTCTGCATTGTATGTTCCGTCACCCTTGCCATCAACCATAAGAGCGGAAGTCCACTCGGGATTTTCAGGTGGTTTGGTGCAGGAAAGCTGAAATGAGATGTCTTTCAGTTCTGTCATAGTAAATAGTGCGCTGATAACATCCGATAGATTGTGAAAGTGATAAGAAGAAATCTCTTCTTCTGTTACAATGCCTATTTTATCAGTTTTTGCTTCCAAAAGTTCCTGCCATGGAATATCCAGTTCATCAGCCACCTGTTTGATTAAATCAATCTTCATGGTAATCTCACCGGATTCATATTTCTGAATGGTACGTTCAGACTTATCCAGTCTACGGGCGAATTCCTTCTGGGTTATCTTTAATTGTCTGCGACGTCTTTTGATTGCATTACCGATTTCTTCTGCGGTATACATGGCAAGACGCTGGTTATCTGACATCGCCATAGTGTCACCTTCCTTATATATAATTTGCATTCAGTCACATCAATTCGTGTTTTCACTAAAAATAAGAAACCCGTACTGAAAAGTAACTGAATTATTATGTTATGAATACTATATCACGAACTAAAACGAATTGCAAGTGCGGATATTTGAAAAAATGTATTGACAGAATATGAAAGATATATTATGATAAAACACGAATTGAGAGTACGGATTAAAGTCGAATGATTTATCAACAGGTTAAAATCTGTACCAGTAATGCAAGTTTAATGAGAAAGGAGGAGTTCTATGATAAGCACGAAAGAGGCATTTATTGATGCAAAGGAAGTCAGTCAGGTGCTTGGCGTGGGAATGACAAAAGCATATGAAGTTGTCAAAAAGTATAATGCGGAACTGGACGCAATGGGATATTACACCATGCGTGGCAAGTGTCCTCGCAAATACTTTGAGCAGAAGATTTACGGATATGCAGATTGTTATAATCCGGGCGATGACCTGACACAAAAAGACAGTGTGGTAGCTGAGCAATCAGATTATCAGACAAAAGAAAAAGTCCCATCCGAATAGGAAAGGACTTGATTGCAAAGCCAAAGCCTTGCTATGTATCTCGCAAATACATTATAGCAAATGGTTTTGGCTCCTGCAATCTGAATTGTACCATGAAAACTAAAAGAGAATCAGATAGGAGGATAAATCCTCTGCTCGTCTGAAGACTCGCATTTTGTTACACAAAACAAGGAGGATTGTATGTATTTAGAAGAACAGCAGATTTTATTGTGTGGTATAGACCACGGATTTTCCGCTATGAAAACAGCACATTTTGTATTTGAAAATGGTGTGAAGGAGCTGGGTGGAGAAGCTACCCTGACCACAAATACCATGATGCTGAATGACAGGTATTATAAGGTTGGCGAGGGAAGGCTGCCGCTGAAAGATACCAAGGTAGAGGATGAGGATTATTTCTTATTAACGCTGGCAGCGATTGCAAAGGAAATGGATTATTATCAGTTATCCGATGCAAGTGTAAGTATTGCAGCAGGGCTACCATTTACAAGATTTGGACAGGAAAAGGTAGCATTTAAGGAGTATCTGAATCCGGGAAGCGTAGATTTTCAGTACAATGGCAAGGCATATCATATTGACTGCAAAGAGGTGTTTCTTTATCCACAGTGTTATGCCGCAGTTGCAGACAGGTTAGGAAAACTTCCAGCGGAGCTTTTGATAGTAGATATTGGAAGTAAGACAGTTGATATCATTCATACAAGAAAGCATGTACCGGTGGAAAGTGACTGTATCACTATTCCATCCGCACTGATACAGTGTATGGCAAATATCAATAATGTGGTTTACAGAAAGACGAATCGCACTCTGACGGAGGAGCAGATACAGCAGGTGATGATGTATGGAAATGCTCCATATTCAGATAAGATGGTCCAGATAGTAAAAGAGGAGCTGACAATTTTTGCAAGAGGAATTGAAGCAACTTTGAAAGAACACGGATTTGATCCGGAAATGACACCGATTGTATATGTGGGTGGTGGAGCAACTGTGATGAAACGATTTGGTTCCGTTTTTGGCAGACACATTATGCACATTGAAGATGTTAAGGCAAATGCACTTGGATACGAATATCTGGCATATCAGCAGATGAAACGAAAGATGCAGTAGTGGCGGATTGGAGGCAGTATGGCAAATGAAGACAGTGTGACAGTCAGCTTCCGTCTTAACCTTAACAGAGAAGAGGACTGGGAAATCCATAGGTATCTTGAGGATGAAACAGCGATGTTCTGCTTTGGAGATAAGAGCAAGTTTATCAAAAAAGCATTGATAAGGACAATTCGTGGCATAAAGCAGGAAACTGAGGAAAAACGTCTTGTGCAGGAAATGAATACACAGAGGTTATCTCTACAGACTGCCATGTCGGAAGAAACTGACCGGATTATCAGTGCAGTGAGACTGATTATAAAGGATGAAGTAGAAAAACTTGCCGGAGTAGGAGTGATTCAGGAAAAGCCGATGGGTTTCGGGAAATCCGGGGCGAAGGCGGAAACAAACTCAGAATCAGAAGCAGTTTCAGAAACAGAAGATGTCTTGGAATCTACCACATGTTTCGGTGAGATTCCGGAGGCAACTGATGAGGATGTTTCAGATGATGTTATGGCTTTTTTGGATGAGTTGTAAGGCAGAATTGTCTGAATTATATTCGTCCAGTTAAGAGAATCGCGATAATACCAGGCGTAATACAGATTTATTTAGCGTAATACCGATGGTAATACAGGATTATTTGTCGTAATACCAGCAGTAATACAGACATTGTCCTGTATTGCAGGGGGTATTACAGATAACTGCCCCCCGCAGGGGCATATACAGAGAGGGTTTTAGGGGGAATTTCATCCCCCTAACCAGATTTTGTGAAACGCATTGCGTTTTACGTATCTGGCAAATTCTCTACACACACAGTTAGAAAAGGAGGAGTGGCTTATAGGAAGAAAGGGACAGTTAATAGAACCAAGGAAGAATTTTACTATTCGGCTGTCGGATGAGGAGCGAGAGCAGGCAGAGTATGATGCCAAAATCAATGGTATGAAGTTGTCAGATTATATCAGATATCTGATTCTTCATGGAGGTAAGGTAGATACGACGATTGCTCATGACAGGCGGGATCTGATTAATCAGCTTTCCGGTCTTTGTAACAATTATAATCAGATGACGAGAGTTGCCAATGGCTGCGGTTATGTATTTGACAGCACCATGAAAACCGGGAATCAACTGATATTACAGATAAAGGATTTGATGCAGGAGGTGGTTTGTGGATGGCGATAACCAAGATGATGCATATGAAAGCAAGCAATAAGGCACGAATTGACATTCATCTGGAACATTCCATAAACTATATTCTGCAATCGAAGAAACTTGGGGATGCCAATCTGGCAGGCGGTATTAACTGCCTGCCGGAGATGGCTTATACACAGATGAAGGCAACCAAGCAGATGTTTGGCAAGCAGGGAGGACGGCAGGGATATCATTTTGTGATTTCCCTAAAACCTGGGGAAGGTACACCGGAGATTATGTATGATATCGCTATGCGATTTGCAAAGGAGGCATTTCACGGAGAGTATGAAGCAGTAGTAGCTGTTCATACAGATCGTAATCATCTTCATGCCCATATTGTTATAAACAGTGTAAATATGGTAACGGGATATAAGTTCCAGTGCCATAAGGGAGACTGGAAATACAAATTTCAGCCTATTACCAACAAACTCTGTGAAGAATATGGACTTCATATCACTCCGGCTGAATACAGTAAAGAGCCTGCCAATATGGCACGACCACAATGGGAGCGTGAACAGGTATTTTCCAAATGGATAGAGCAAGATGCCAGATTCTGTGCCGTTAATGCAGAGAGTATGGAGCATTTTATATTTCTTTTGGAAAAGGCTGGCTTTGAAGTAAAGCAGGGAAAGCATATCTCTGTAAAGGTTCCGGGAATGAAGCGGTTTAAGAGACTGGATACGATTTCAGAGGATTTTGGAAGTGAGAATCTGGAAGCGTTATTTAAGTACGGAGAACCGGAATTGATAGCACCGATTGCTCATACAACTTCATTACCTGTAGTAAGAAAGGCGTGTTTATCACCATATCAGAAAAAGTGTTACACGAGGATGTATCGTCTGCGACTGGCAGAGAAAAAGCGATTTTCCTATGGCTCAGCTTATCTGTATGAGCAGATACAGAAATTGCATGAATTGCAGGAGGAATATCTGGTAGTGGTAAAGTATGATGTTAGGACTTTTGCAGATTTATATAGATTAAAGCAGAGATTACAGCATGCGGATGAGGAGCTGTGTAAGACGCAGAAAGAGATGTACCGGGACAGGGCAGTTTGGAAAAGGTCATGCAAGACAGAGGAGGATGTGTCTGCGTTTGAGGCTTCTGAGGATGACTACCGGGAAAGGCTGGAGCAATTGAAACTTCAAAAGAAGGACATCCGGGATAAGCTAAAAGCGGTAGTCAGATGTCTTGAACGGGATGGAAGCCTCAAGGAGGCGGAATTGGAACTTCGTATACCGGTTGAGGAACTGGGTGACATTACAGAGATGTACAAGGTGGAAGTGCCAGAGAATCCGTATCGGGTGCAGGAAGCGGAAATGACTGGAGCGTCTGTTGCAGAAATGGATATGGAAGAAACCTGCAAGGAAGATGTAGCTGGAGCTGTTTCCGAGAATGTTATGGCAGAATGCCTGGATGCAAGCGGAACTGAACTGTTAGAAGGAGCAGTAAATGAGCCTGCAGATATTGTGGAGACTAGGGAAGATGCACCTTTTGGAAAATTGGATACAGCGACATCTGATACGGATAAAAAGGATGAGCTTCCATTTGACAAGGATGATTATATGCGACTCAGTGTGGCGGAAAAGGTGCGTTGCTATGGCTGTGATATGAGTGATATAGAAAACGTATTTGATGTGGTAAAGGCATATTTTGAATCAGTTGGTATGAAGGCAGGCTTTGATGAAGTCTATGAGGAAGCGAAGCTTTTGGCAGATTATAGTGCGAGAGAGGAAGCAGAGCATCTGATTAGCCGGAAGGTGGAGCAAATTTTGCAGAGAATGGATGTGTGGGGTGTCAATCCAGAGCAACTAATCAGGTATCCGGTGTATGTTTTATCAGAGGTGTTTGATTTGATAGATATGGATTATTATACAGGAATTAAGGTATTTGGTGCTGTGCTGGATAGGAAAGGTGTGCATCTAGGGCAGCAGGAGAAGTATGAATTGTATGAGAAGATATATGAGGAGGGGATGCGAGAAAAGAAGCAGGAGAATAATAGAAGGAGCTTGTGAGATTGGTTGTGAATGTTGGGAGAATTAATGATTAGCGGTAAGCATGGTCTGATTGACTTGCTGTGAATTTTATGGTATACTTATTCCATGTAGATTTATATAAGCATAAAACTATAGAGAAGGAGGGCATTACAATGAAATATAGTAAGCCGGTTGTTTTGAATTCTGCGTCAGTTAATTCTGCTGTATGTGGAGGAGGAACACCTTGTGGTAGACCTTGTGACAAAAAAGCATAATTCAAAAGTAATTTTTACTGAGGACATGGTTGCAAGATACTGTGTCCTTTTTCATTTAGTGTTTGTGGTTAGATAGTTGACATAAATGGTAGAACCTTAGTGTAATTTCTCAATTATACATTACAATAAAGGGAATTCCAGAAGTAAATCATTTTGAAAATAGATGTATTCAATAAGGGATAAAAAGTACAGAAATGTGTGCTTGGAGGTAAGAAAAGTGTATTTTAAGATTAATGATGAAATTATATTTAGACAATATAAGGAATATGGATTAATAACAGATAATTCTATGTTTGGATATAAAATGTTACATAGATCAAGTAAGTTCCCTGGTGAAAAATATGTTTCTGAAAGTGGAGCAGTTATGCTTGGAACACTTACAAAGGAACCTAAGAATATTGATGTAATCATAAAAGAATTGTTGAATATATTTATTGGGGTAGATTACGAAGAATTGAAGAATGATACGATTGAGTTTTTTATGCAGTTTGTGTATGAAGGATTTCTTTCGGTTGGTGAAACTTATGAAGAATGTAATGAGAGAATGAAAAACAGTGATAAAAAAATGGATATGCCCCAAGAAGTAATTGTGGATAATTGTTCGAAACAAATTTTTCATGAAAATGATTTTTTAAGGAGTTTGCACATAGAAATTGCAAATATATGTAATGAACGCTGTATTCATTGTTATATTCCACATGAATTAAAAACAAAAACGATTGACTCTTCGTTATTCTATAGAATTATTGAAGAGGGAAGAGCTCTTAATATAATTAATGTGACTTTATCTGGTGGAGAACCACTTCTTCATAAGGATTTTATTGGGTTTTTAAGAAAAATTAGAGAATTGGATTTGTCTGTAAATGTGTTATCTAACTTAACATTACTTAACGATGAGGTTTTAAGTGAAATGATAAAAAATCCTCTTTTGTGTGTGCAAACCTCTTTATATTCAATGAATCCGGAAGTGCATGATTCTGTAACAAAAATGAAAGGTAGTTTTGAAAAAACAAAAGCTGGCATATTAAAATTGTTAGAATTAGGTATTCCAGTGCAAATTTCATGCCCAATTATGAAACAAAACAAAGATTCTTTTGATAAAGTAGTAAAATGGGGAAATGACCATGGTATTACGGTTGCCACTGAATATGTTATCTTTGCGTCATATGATCATACTAATAGCAATCTAGTAAATAGATTGTCGCTAAACGAGGTAAAAGAGGCATTTAATTCACAGTTAACCAAGGAATATGCAACTTATTTATATGATACTGCGAAAGAAAAATGTACATTGACCGGTGAGGATTCAATATGCTCAATATGTCGCTATTATTTGTGCATTTCCGCTGAAGGTGATGTGTATCCATGTGTTGGATGGCAAAACAAAAAGCTTGGTAATCTATGTGATGATAGCATACAGAATATTTGGCAGAATTCTAAAGAAATTTCATGTTTAAGAGAAATAAAGCGTAAGAGTTTTCCAAAATGTGTGGATTGCAAGGACAGAGGTTACTGTAATGTTTGTATGATGAGTAATTCTAATGAAAATCTGGATGGGGATCCTTTTAAGATAAACACATTTAATTGCAAAGTTGCAGCTATGAAACATAATAGTGTAGAATCTATAATTAAAAATTTGAAGTAGAGAGGATGGATTATATGGAAAAAATTATAGTAAGAGATGCTTATGAAAATAATTTGAAACATATTAATCTTGAAATACCTTTAAATGCTTTTACTTGTGTAACCGGTTGCTCTGGTTGCGGTAAGTCATCATTAGTATTTGATACATTGTATGCAGAAAGCCAAAGGGGATTTCTTGAGGGAATGACAGGAAATATCTATGGTCAAAAGCTAATGAATAAGCCAAAGGTGGGAGCAGTTGAAAATCTACGTCCTGCACTTAATATTTCACAAAATTATTATAATGTGAATCCGCGCTCCACTATTGGGACAACTACGGAAATATCTTATTATTTACGTTCGTTATTTGCTATTGTGAACAGTGCAAGGGGAAATGAAGTATCTGAAAGTTTTTTTTCTTCAAATAATCCGAAATCATTTTGCCCACATTGTTCTGGAATTGGAGTTGAAACTATAATTTCTGAGGATTTGTTAATACCAGATAAAGATAAAACACTAAAAGAGGGGGCTATTCTATATTATAAGGGACCGGAAGAGGGAAAAGAACAGAAGTATTTAGAGGCACTTTGTAATGAATATAGTATAGATATCAATAAGAAGGTTTCGGACCTTTCAAAAAAAGAACTTTATCAGTTGTTATATTCTGATGAAAAGATCAAGTATAAATTGTCATATAAAGAAGGAAAAAGAAAGAAGCAGCACTATGTATTATTGCAGGGAGCGATTCCGGCTATTATGGATAGAGTAACTCAGGTAGATAATACAATGTCTACAACAGTATATTCTAAATATATGGAAGATGTGCCTTGCCATGTTTGTGGCGGTTCAAAATTGCGTAGTGATATTTTGGAATATAAGGTTAATGGATTGAATTATTATGAAGTTGAGGCTATGGAAATAAGAGAACTTCAAATATGGTTGTTAAAGTTCAAGTATGACAAGGTTGAAAAAAACAAAAGAGAACTAGTGTCACAATTACTGGAAAGTGTTCTCAATAAATTGGACGCATTAATGCAATTAAATATTGGATATTTGAGTTTAAATCGAACTATTCCATCTCTTTCGGGTGGTGAACGCCAACGAATTAGAATCGCAACACAGTTAACATGTTCGCTAAAAGGAATTGTATATATTTTAGATGAACCTTGCAAAGGACTACACCATAGAGACATTACTAATATTATTAAAGCAACAAAAAATCTTGTTGATAAAGGAAATACTGTTATTTCTATAGAACATAATAAGAGATACATATCAGCCGCTGATAGTATTATAGAATTGGGACCAGAGGGTGGTCCTAAAGGTGGATATGTTATTGATGTAGACACAAAACCATTAGACTATTCATATAAGTTGGATTATAAAGAAGAGACAAACTATTTGCAGTATTGCGAATTGAAAAGTATAAATTTTAGAAATATTCATGACCAAGATGTAATGTTTCCGATAGGAGGAATAACATGTATTACTGGAGTATCGGGATCTGGAAAATCATCGTTGGTATCGATAATTTCGAATTGCTTTAAAAGAAGTTCGAGTGTGAATTGTAAAAGTTTTTCTGGTGGAAACTCGATAAGACGAGTTGTGGTAGTCAATCAGGCACCTATTGGGAAGACACCACGATCAACCGTTGTATCGTATTTAGAAATATATGATGAGATAAGACGTTTGTTTGCTAATACAGATTACGCCCAAAGTATGAAATTAAGTGCATCACTTTTTAGTATGAATGTTAAAGGGGGAAGATGTGAATGTTGTCAGGGAACTGGACTTCAAAAAATAGAATTGAATTATTTGCCTAGTTCGTACATTACGTGTCCTGAATGCGAAGGGCGAAGGTTTGATGATAAAATCTTAGAGGTTCAGTATAATGGAAAAAATATACTAGAAGTGCTTGAAACTCCTATATCAGAAGTTATTGATATTTTTAAAGATAATAAAAAGATTTATTCTGTTCTGTTAAGTATGATAGAATTGGGATTGGGATATCTTAAATTGGGGCAGATGTCAATGAATTTGTCAGGTGGTGAAGCTCAGAGAATTAAATTAGCAAAGGCGTTGGGAGTTGCATCTCGTGGCTCCAATCTTTACATACTGGATGAGCCTACATCAGGATTGAATAGCGTAGATGTAGAAAAATTTGAAAAGATATTACTTTCTTTACAGAAAAATAAAGAGACTATTTTGATTGTTGAACATAATATAGAGTTTATAGCTAGAATTTCAGACTATATAATAGATTTCGGTGTGTTTGGCGGTAATGAAGGTGGAAAAATTGTTGCACAGGGAAAAGCAAAAGATGTTTTTAACTGCAAAAATTCATCGCTATATTCACTTGAATTGAAATAGAGATTTTAATGAAGAAAAATGTACTTATGAAAGGAGTTGTATTATTTGAGATTAGAACAGTGTATTATAACACTTACACGCAATTGTAATTTGAGATGCGATTTTTGTTATGCTAAAAGAACAGGATATATGATAGATGATACTATTAAAAAAGAAAATGTTAAGAGAATAATTGATTTTTGTAATGATGCAAAGGTTAAGTTTGTTGTATTTTCTGGTGGGGAACCAATGATGTATCCAGAATTAGCAGAGATGATAAGATATGTAAAAAGTTGTGAGAATAAAATGACAGTAGCTATTGCTACAAATGGTATCATATTATCAGATTATGAATTTTGTAAACATCTTGTAGAGTGTGGATTAGATTATATTGATATTTCGTTAAAAGGAAAAAATGAAGAGGAATGTCTTGCAGTTGTGGGACAAGAATGTTTTGAAAAACAATTACAAGCTATTCGAAATGTATCAAGTTTGAAAGTTGATTTTACATGTTCAATGGTTTTGACAATTTCTAATGTGGATGGATTTTGTCAAGCAATTGAAGCAGCATATGATAATGGTGCAAGGCAGTTTTCGTTTACTTTTGCACTGGATAATGAAGATTCTGAAAAAAAGAATTTGGAATATTTGAAGAACAATAATCCTTATGATGTGATAGATAGGTTTTTAGAGCAAAAAGAGGAATTGAATGCAATAACAAAAGGAGAATGGTGGGTTGAATATACATTTCCTATATGTATATACACGGAACATCATTTAAAAGAATTAAAAGGTAAGCTAGCTGCTCCATGTCAAATATATAAGGGGAATGGAATTACGTTTGATACAGGGATGAATATTCTTCCGTGTAGTATGTTTATAGATGATAAAATAGGCAGATTTGGAGATGATTTCAATTCATATGAGGAATTTAAGCGTTATGCAAATACTGATTTGTATAAAAGAATAATTGACGAAATTAGTAAAATGCCATCCAAAGAATGTGAACATTGTGAATATTTGAAAGACTGTTATGGTGGATGCCCTATTTTTTGGAAGAACTGTGATTATAATTCACTAATGAGTTTCAAGAAAGCATATATGTTGAATAAACAGATTCCAGTGTAGGGAAAAAATCTTTTTAATGAACAAGCTGAAGAGAGTTAAATAAACGGAGCTGGGTTGAATATTTTATGTTTTGAAAATAAGAAAAATTTTCATGAGATAAAAGCTATTATACAAAAATGATAGCAATAAAGATTAAAAACTGGAGGCGATAAAATGACAACAGAGTTTATGAGAGACTTGCTTTCAAAAGATGAAAAGATAACAGTAGAATATAAAACCTGTCAGCATGGCATCCAGGAGGATGTTTATGATACAGTGTGTTCCTTTTCCAATAGATATGGCGGATATATTATTATGGGTGTTGAGGATGATGGTACACCAATAGGTATTAATCCGAACTTAATAAAAGATATGAAGAAAAATTTTGTGAATCAGCTCAATAATCCGAGCAAGATGTCACCAACGCTGTATCTTTCAATTGAGGATTTCGAATATGAAGGAATGACATTATTATGGGTATATGTACCGCCAACAGCTACTGTGGAAAAATGTGGAAATAGAATATATGACCGAAATGAAGATGGTGATATGGATATTACGGATTCGCCAATTCAATTACAGAATATGTACAACAGAAAGAGCACTACATATGCGGAACATAAGATTTTCCCATATGTAACCAAGGATGATCTGCGTCTTGACTTAATGGACAAGGTGCGTAATCTTGCAAAAAGTAAAAATCCTGATCATCAGTGGCTTACAATGTCTGATGAAGAGATACTTACGAGTGCAGGTTTATGGGAAAAAGATTTTTCATCAGGTATTCAGGGATATAATCTGGCGGGCGTACTATTGTTTGGAAAAGATGAAGTAATTCGTTCCTGTTGTCCGGGATACATTACGGATGCAATTTACAGAGTTGAAAATGTGGATAGATATGATGACAGGTTACAGGTAACAACAAATCTGATAGAAGCATATGACCTTTTGATGGAATTTGTGGCGAAACACACATCAGATAAGTTCTGCCTGATTGATAATGTAAATACAAGTATCAGAGGAATTATTGCCAGAGAAGTTATAGGCAATATACTTGTTCATAGAGATTATTCCAGTGCGTTCCCGGCAAAGGTAATTATTGAAAAAGACTGGCTAAAAACAGAAAACTGGTGTATTCCAAGACGACATGGAAATATTATGAGCGATGAATTTACACCATATCCGAAGAATCCGTTAATTCAGCAGTTTTTTGCCAACATTGGTAGAACAGATACGATTGGCTCTGGTGTGAGAAACCTGTACAAGTACACACCGATTTATTCAGATGGTGGAAAACCAGAATTGATTGAGGATGATGTATTTAGAATAACAATTCCCCTCGATAAAATGGCAGCAGATGAAGCAAGGGAGCAGAAGACATTATCTGAAAGAGAACAAAAGATTTATAATATGATATGTGAGAATATTCATTTGTCAGTTGAACAGGTAATGGCGGAACTTGATATATCAAGGGCCACAGTGTTCAGAGATTACGCAAAAATTAAAAAAGTTACAGGTGCGATGTATGATAAAAAGACATCAACATGGACTTTGTAACCCACTTAGTCTCATCAAGTCTCAAGATAGTCTCACCAAAGTCTCATGAGATTTGATACGGGATGAGACTAAGAAAAGTTGAAGAAATGCAGTAAAATCAATGATTTTTGGATTTGTAAGAAACACTCAGTCTCAAGATAGTCTCATTTTGAGAATGAAATTTTGAGACTGGCTTGAGACTGAGAAATAACATATAAGAAACGATGAAAAAGTGATTAAACATTGCTAGAAAGAAGAATGAATATGCAGGATAAGCAATATAAGGAGATAGTTGATAGTCAAGGTAATGCTTATAAAAGCAATAAAGATAAGAATAAAATTGCACAATATTTAGAAACTAATATATGGAATTTTTTAGGAACAGGATTGGCTGCAGTTATAACATTAGCAGGTATTGTAAATTTTGTTATTTCGAAGAGCTTTTCTGCTTCATGTGCAAATTTTTATGGAATAGACAAAAAATATTTTAGTGGAACAGAAATGTTTGAGGATAAATTAATTTTTATTTTTTGTGCATTTGCCATGTTTGTCTATCCGATTATCCTTTCATATATAAATAAAAAAATAAACAGTAAAGGATATGTGGTGTTAACTTTTATTTTTACAATTTTCATACTATTTGTGCAAAATGTATTATATATGGTTAGCTTAATAGACATTATTCCATGGGATTGGTTGAGACAGATTGTTGATAATTATGTGACACTTGGTGTGTTTTTAGTTGCGGATATACTGATTGCATATTTCATAATAATAAGAAATTTCTTTTGGGGCAAAAAGAAGTTTAATAAAATTGAAAAAGGAGTACTGGCAATAGCTTTGTTAATATATATGCTGAATACAGCTATAGGAGTTACAATTAAAATGAACTATGATATTAGTGATAAGAAATCATATGAGGTTATTGAACAAAATCGAGCTATAGTATCGAATTATGATGGCAAATTTGTAGTTATGGATTGTGAAACACAGGGAGAAACTATTATTTTAAAGAAAGGTACATATAGTTTGGAGGAAATGACTGGTGTTTCAATTACATATCATAAATATGAGAAAGTAATTTGTGAGTAAAATAACCAGTCCCAACAATGGCGTACGAAGGGACTGGTATATAGATGTTAATTTAATTCATTCATGGCATCCACATAATCCTGCAGACCATTTTCCTTCAGTGCAAGTTTGGCGTATGTAAGTGGTGAATCTTTTGCCAATTGATACAGATAGGCGATATCATTCGGTTCCTCAAAGATAACCGAAGAATTACATTCCTTACAACGGATAACGAGAATGGAATTTTCACCGGCATTGACAATCACGGAATCTGTGGTAGGTTCATACATACCAAACAGAAAATTAGGATTATTGTTCATGGCGGTCTCCTTCCCACAGATACTTTGCACCATCTAACAGGTCGATAATAGCTGTAAGCATATTGGTGTATTCGGACTGTAATTCCTTAATAGCTTCTGAAGAAGGAAGCGTATCAGGTATAGCAGTAGCTACAGTGTCTGCATCAGCACTGGTAAATGCTTTTTGCATTTCAAGTAATTGCAGGTACAGTGCATTCACAGTCTGTACCAACGGATAAATAGTTTCTTTCTTGCCAACAACACAGATGCGGTTGTAGATGCAGGAACGGATGAAGTAATCTTTCTTCATCATTCCGCTGGCAAGAATACGGGCTTCGATTTGTTGGCGTTCAGCTTCGGTAATCCGGAAGCTGATGGTTTTGTTTTTATGTCTGTTGCTCATGGCAATGCTCCTTTCATTTTGGGTGTGGCAGCAGGTGTCATATGACAACCTGATAGCCACAGGGATTTATTCGTTTTTAGTAGTAAAAGTAGATTATATCTGCCATTGATTTCGTAGAAGCAATATTGAATTATTGCAACTAATTTGCTACTAAAGTTTTTGAAAACGATATGAAAAGAGTAACATTAGATGAAACAGATGCGGTGGAATGCCGCATAAAATCAGCATTTTTGATTTGATGATACTTCCTTTGGGAAGAGTTTGAATAATGAAAAAATTCTGGAAACCCTTATAAACAGGGCATTTCCGGGCACAAGAAGTTCTATTTGATAACAAAATGATAACACCGGATATTTAGGTAGTATTTATCAGCAATCCGGTGGTTGTCAGGTAATATGTGTGAAACCAACAAAAAAGGTCTTACTGAATTGAGTGAAATCAATTTGGTAAGGCCTTTTTTCGTTGGTTTTTATGTTGTTTTTTTCGGGTAATTGTACCGCCACTGGTCATATTCTTCTTTGGTGATCTCCCCGGATTTTAGTTTTTCTGCCTGTTCCTGCCATGCGTAGAACATATCAAACATAGAAAGGTAGGTGGTTCCTTTGGACTTATCCAGCCGGAGACAGAGTTCTCCGTCAATTTCTCCAATATGAAGTCCGTAAAGGTCTTCTAATGTAAATAAGGTGTGCATCAGCCCAACATAACTGTCAATGTCCGGTACAGCGAGTGCATGAGGGGAGACCTCAAAAATGTCAGCCAGTGCATTCAGATAGTTTTCCTTTGGACTGCGAGAGCCTTTTTCGTACTGTGCAATGCGGACATCAGCCTGTGATTCGCTGAATCCCAGCTGTTGACCTAAATATTTCTGCGTGAATCCACGCAGAAGTCGAAAATGATGAATTCTTTCTCCTATTGCCATGCTCATATCTCCTGTCTTTTACTTGATAAATTGAGTATAGCATATATGTATAGTACAGACAAGGAGAAACCATACAAAAAAGTATAGAATTTTTGTTTTGAAACACTTGACCAATACAAAAAAGTATAGTATCATACGGACTATACAGAAATGTATAGTGAGAAACGAAGGAGGGATTTTACAATGAGTAAAATGTTTATGAATGTAAAAGAGGTCATGGAAGTTCTGGAAGTATCGGAATCCTACGCTTATAAGCTGATGAAAAGGCTGAACAGGGAATTACAGGCGATGGGATGCCAGACAATTGCAGGAAAAGTTGACCGGAAGTATTTTTACGAACAGTTCTACGGAACGAGATCAAACGATGGGAGGAATTAAGAATGGCAATTTACAAGACTGAAAGCAATAACACATGGTACGTTATGGTACGGTATCAGGACTGGACCGGCGAACGTAAGCAGAAATGCAAAAGAGGATTTGCAACAAAAAGAGAAGCTGCACAGTGGGAGCAGCAGTTCATACTCCAGAAGAAAGCCAGTATGGATATGGAACTGGAGAGCTTCTGCAAATTATATGAGGAAGATGTGAGACCAAGGCTGAAAAAGAGTACCTGGCTTACAAAGGAAAATATTATCAAGTCCAAGATTTTACCCTATCTGGGAAAAAGAAAGGTGTCAGAAATCACCGCAAAGGATGTTTTGGACTGGCATAATGAGCTTCGCAAATTGACAAGCAGGAAAGGAAAACCTTTATCCCCTACTTATCTGAAAACAATCCATGGACAGTTGAGTACGATTTTCAACCATGCGATCAAGTTTTATGATCTTAGCATGAATCCGGCAAGGAAAGCTGGCACAATCGGCTCAGAAGAAAGCAAGGAAATGCTCTTCTGGACAAAGGCAGAGTATAAACAGTTTTCAGAAGAAATGATGGATAAACCACTTTCCTACTATGCGTTCCAGTTATTGTACTGGTGCGGAATCAGATCCGGGGAGCTTTTGGCTTTAACTCCTGCGGATTTCGATTTCCAGAAGAGAACGTTGCGGATCAACAAATCCTATCAGCGTTTAAAGGGAGAAGATGTGATCAGCACTCCGAAAACAAAGAACAGTGTCCGTACTGTAACTATGCCAAAGTTCTTATGTGACGAAATGCAGGATTGTTTGAAGTTATATTACAGCCTGCAGCCGGATGACCGTATTTTCCCTGTAACTAAGTATTATCTGAACCATGAAATGGAAAGAGGATGCAAAGCAAGCGGTGTGAAAAAAATCCGGGTGCATGATCTCAGACACAGCCATGTCTCTTTGCTGATTAACATGGGCTATACAGCACTGGCAATCGGAAAAAGGGTTGGTCATTCAGCAGAAAAGATCACTTACCGATATGCGCATCTGTTCCCGTCCGTACAGCAGGATATGGCAGACCAGTTGGATGCAGAAAACATGAATGAAGAACCAAATGATAGGGAAGGAGGACTTGCGTATGTCAGCTAAATGTTTGGATAGACAGGGGCGTTGGAGAAATAAAACGGTAGCTTTTCGGGTATCACCGGAGGAGGATGAACTTCTGGAAACAGCGGTTAAATTGTCCGGTCTGACTAAACAGGATTATATTATCCGAAGATTGCAGGAAAAAGAGGTTGTAGTGACAGGAAATCCGAGAGTGTATAAGGCGTTGAAAAATGAACTGGCAAAGGTTCTGAATGAACTGAAACGTTTGAAAAAGGGTGATGATGTGCCGGAGGATTTACTGGAAGTAATCCGGCTGATCACAGTGACGATGGATGGCATGAAGGAAGAATAGAAAATGCCTTTAAGTGTCGGCAAACACCTAAAGGCAGAGATTTGGTAGAATACTCACCAAAAACTTTCTACGAGTATTCTATCAAAATCTCCACTTCCTTTCAACGGGAAAATAAGGAGGAACGATGGAAACGAACAGAGTAGAGACAAAGAAAACAGAAATAAAAAGGACGGAGTCGGATCTGAAGCTGATAAATATGGAATCAGTGGAAGTAGAGCAGATTGAATGGCTGTTCTATCCGTTTATTCCTTTTGGAAAAGTAACGATTATTCAGGGAGATCCGGGAGAAGGAAAGACTACGATGGTACTTCAGATTATTGCGAAGTTGACCAAAGGCGAAAAAATTCTTCCAGAGCAACAACAGGCAACAGACGAGAAGGATAGAGCAGAAAAGAACGTTGACTCTGATGCGAATCCAGTGGAAAGCCCGATAGAACCTGTGAATGTTATTTATCAGACTGCAGAAGATGGATTGGGCGATACTATCAAGCCTCGACTTCTTGCAGCTGGTGCAGATTGTTCCAGAGTGATGGTAATTGATGATAACGATCGGGCATTGACCATGATGGATGCCAGATTGGAAGAAGCTATCATACAGACAAAAGCCCGTCTGGTAGTTTTAGATCCAATACAGGGATTTCTTGGAGCAGAGGTGGATATGCACCGGGCAAATGAAATCCGTCCGTTAATGAAGCGTGTGGCAGTGCTTGCAGAGAAATACCACTGTGCAATCATTCTGATCGGGCATATGAACAAAAACAGTAACGGAAAATCTTCTTACCGTGGATTGGGTTCGATTGATTTTCAGGCGGCAGCCAGAAGTGTGCTGATTGTTGGGCGGATTAAAGATGAACCGGAAATCCGTGTGGTATGCCATGTGAAAAGTTCCCTTGCACCGGAAGGGAAATCAATTGCATTCCGATTAGATAAGGATACTGGATTCGAGTGGATCGGGGAATACGACATTAGTGCGGATGATCTGCTCAGTGGTGACAGCAGAGGTCAGAAAAGCCGGAAGGCAAAGGAGTTTCTGTTGGAAATATTGGCTGATGGTGGCATGGCACAGAAAAAGATTGAAGAAGAAGCGGAAAAACGAGGAATTAAGAAGAAAACCCTACGGAACGCAAAACTGGAACTGGAGATTGATTCGGTGAAACGTGGAAATCAATGGTTCTGGATGCTTCCAGAATAAAAGGAAGATGGCAAGATGACTATTTCTTAAGAACAGGGCATCTTGCCACCTTGAAAGGAGACAACATGGAAATAAAAAATGTACAGATACCATTTGCCTTGTTTAGACAGCTGGTTTCCTATCATTTGATGGAAGATCAAAGCTGTTCGGAGGAAATTTGCAAAGGGCTTATGGAGAAAGTGGAGCGTATGGCAAACCGGCAGTTATATACACAGTCGAAAACTGCTCCGACAGAGGAAGAACGGGAAAAGTCCCGTCAGGAATATCTGGACAGGCGGGGAATACCGGAAAGCTTTCGATGGTAACAGTTCTTGTTGTCTGTCCTATGACAGGAGCGTGTCACGCACCTGTAGATAGCAGACAAGGAGAAAGCTGGTAAGATGCAAGACGGAAGGTTGTGGATAAAACGACAGTGCGTTGGTGGTTTGATGGCTGTGAAGGATGCCCTGAAACGGGGCTCCCTATGGAAAACGATAAATGAAGGGAGAGTGACACAATGAGAGAAGGAAGATTAGGTTATAACAGCAATAACGGAAGATACGGTTTATTATCATCAGATTTATGGATTGACACAGGATTTCACTGCGGAGAAGGGCTGGAAGTGCTGGTTGACGATCAGTGGGTCAAGACCAGAATGGAAATGAATCCGGCAAGGGAATGGTATCTGGTGGGGACACCATACTGCGGAGATTTGGAATATGTCCGGGCGAGAATAACGGGATAAGTCAGTCATACAAGTAACGCAGGAGTAAACCGACCAACGGGAGGAATAGGTCTTCGCTCCGATTCGGTCGGTGCATAACAGACGTCCCCGGACGTCTTGCCCCCGGCAGGGCGCAAGGGGACTTTTGATGGACGGTACGGCTGTCGAAAGTGCTTTTGCGTTACTTTTGACAAAAGTAACAAAACCGCCGTATCCGGCGAAGAGTTCTTTTTATCGCCATAACTGGCGAAGATACAAATTTATGTGCCATGTCTGGCACTGGTTTCAGAAGGGGAGGTGAGAAGCATGACCATGAAAAGAACAATTAGCGGTATGATCGGAGCTGGTTCTCTGGCTCATAACAGAAGGGATTTCATAGCAGAAAATGTAGATCCGGACAGAGTACACTTGAATATTTGTTACCAGAATGAAAATCTGAAAGATGTTTATAAAGAGTTGTTTGATGATTCTGTGGAGCGATACAATGTGGGGAAAAGAAAAGACCGTCAGATTACAAATTATTATGAAAAAATCCGGCAGGGAAAACAGGAAAAACTATTCCATGAGGTCATTTTCCAGATTGGAAATTGTGAAGACATGGCTGTAGGGACAGTAGAAGGAGAACTGGCAGTGAAGGTGTTGAATGAATATATGCAGGATTTTCAGAAAAGGAATCCAACTCTCCGGGTATTTTGCTGTTATCTTCATCAGGATGAAGCTACACCACATCTGCATATTGATTTTGTTCCCTATGTGACTGGTTGGAAAGGAAAAGGGATGGATATCAGAGTTTCACTGAAGCAGGCATTAAAAAGTTTGGGATTTCAAGGTGGAAATAAACATGACACAGAATTAAATCAGTGGATAAACCACGAAAAAGAAGTGCTGGCAGATATTGCAAAGCAGTATGGGATTGAATGGGAACAGAAAGGTACCCATGAGGAACATCTGGATGTTTATAATTTCAAGAAAAAAGAACGAAAGAAGGAAGTTCAGGCTCTGGAGCAGGAAAAAGAGTATCTGACAGCAGAGAATGAGGGACTGACTGCACAGATTGCAGAATCCAAGGCAGATATTCAGCTTTTGAAAGAAGATAAGGAACAGGCGGTCAGGGATAAAGAAGCTGCAGAAAAGCGGGCAGAGAAAGCAGAAATAGAATTAAAAAGCCTAGAAGAACGTCGGGAGCAGTTACAGCCGATCATAGATAATGTCAGTAAGGAAATAAAAGAATATGGGACGGTTAAAACGCTTCTACCGGAAGCAGGAGCATTGGAACGTGCAGGAACCTATCGGGATAAAAAAGTTAAACCATTATTTATTCAAATGAAGAATAAGATTGCTGCAATGGCTGCCCAGGTAAAAGAACTTACGAAAGAAGTGGAGAAATGGAAAAATAAATACCAGAAGACAAAACAGGCATATAACAGTGTTCAGAAAGAGTTGGATGATATGCGTAAAGACAATCAGAAATTATTAGAAGAAAAGAATATGTTGCAAAGTGTTTCTGATAGATATGATCGTGTTGTGCGTGTCATGGGAATAGACACTGTGGAGGCTGCGGTACTGCAGGATATTCATAATCAGAAAGCACTGGAAGAAAAACGACGGATGGAACAAATGCCAAAAGGAAGCATTTACGAAAGATTAGCATGGGGTGCGAAAAAGAGCGAGATGGAGAATCAGCAGCGTAAGAAAAATAAAACAAAGAACAGAGGAATGGAGATATAAGTGCATGAAAAAACACATTTATGATGAAAAGAACGGATTAAGCTATACCTTGCATGGAGATTACTATTTGCCGGGTCTGGTGCTGAATGAGGAAGAACCGACATATGGGAAATATGGAATGTTGCGGAAACAATATCTGAAAGAGTATAGACCAGCAAGATATCAGTGCCTGTTATTGACTGGAAAGCTGACTGAACATCTGAATCAGATTGATCGGGATGCAAGAGAGCAGGTCGAAATGTTAATGAAGCAGATGGCAGAAGAACAGAGTGTGACAGAAACATTGAAGATACGGGATCAGATGAAGTGGGTCGGGTTGATGAATAATATCAGAACAAGTGCTGAAAAAATTGTACTGAAAGAGATCGTTTATATATAAGTTAAGAGGGCTGCCGAAAGGCGACTCTTTGTAAATGTAAGAGTGGAATTTCAGAATAGAACATGATAGAATGCTAAAAGATAAATCCGGATTTGCAGGGATAGATAATCAGAAGGAAATACTGAAAAAACAAGCATTTACGGGTATGATACGAATCGTATCACGTATGTGACCGAGCGATTCTATCATCATTTTATGTTTTTTGATAAGGTGAATGTGTCGAAAAGACAAACCCATATAGAAAGGACGTAGAATGATGAAAAAGAACGGAATGAAGAATTTACTATTTGGAGGAATATTCATTGCAACTTTTGTATTATGGACAGTTTTGATCCAGATGGTAGATGTGCAGCCTCATGGTCAAAACGGAACGAATATTGGATTTGCAACACTCAATTGCTGGTTTCACCGCTTCACAGGCGTACACATGATGATTTATTCGATTACTGATTGGATGGGGCTGGTGCCTGTCGTAGTATGCCTGATCTTTGCAGGTGTGGGACTAGTTCAGTTGATTAAGAAAAGAAGTCTTTTCAAGGTGGATCCGGATATCATTATTCTGGGTATTTATTATATTGTCGTGATCCTGGCATATATATTTTTTGAGATGATTCCAATCAATTACAGACCTATTTTAATTAACGGAGTAATGGAGGCATCTTATCCATCATCAACTACACTATTGGTATTGTGTGTGATGCCGACTTTGATCGAACAGACTCAGCGCAGGCTGTCAAGCATTGCAGTCAAAAAAGTGATAACGATTGTAACAATCGCTTTTTCGGCATTCATGGTTATTGGCAGATTGATTTCGGGAGTACATTGGCTCACGGATATTGTAGGTGGCGTATTGTTAAGCATTGGATTATTTTCTATTTATCAGGGAGCGGTTATACTGTCAATAAAGAATAAATAAAACGAGCAAGGGGTGGAGGTTTTGGAATTTCATGAAAAACTTCAGGAATTAAGAAAAAGCCGGGGAATGACACAAGAAGAACTGGCTGCGGCATTATTTGTATCTAGAACTGCAATTTCAAAATGGGAATCCGGAAGAGGATATCCGAGCATAGATTCATTAAAGGAAATATCTCGATATTTTTCTGTGTCGATTGATGATCTGTTATCTGGAGAACAGTTGATTTTGATTGCAGAAAAAGAAAACAAATCAAATCTCAATAGTGTATGTGACTTATTATGGGGATTTGTTGACTTGCTTTCTTTGATGCTTATTTTTCTTCCGCTGTATCCCAAGCCGGTCAATGGTTATATCTATTCGGTAAATCTTTTTGAGTATGTAGATAATAATAAATGGATTATTACCATTTATTGGATAATGTTCATCACTTTAACGATTATCGGGATTGTGAAAATATTGATGGTCTATTTCAAATTTGAAAAAGGCAAAAAGGTGATTACTGCATTGTCTATAGGATGCAGTGTTATCGATGTTTTGTTTTTGGCAATGATGAAAGAACCATATGCAATAATAGTTGCTTTTCTGCTATTACTGATCAAAAGTGGTCTCCTTTATAAACAAGCCAAGGCAGGCTGATCAGGTATTGTCCCCTACAACTTCAAGTTTGTCGAATTAAAAAATAGGAATAGTTATAATAGAAAGCTGTAAAAATTCACGTTGAATTTTACAGCTTTTTGTGTATAATATAAGTAGCAGAAACAATATAAAATCAAGGAAGGAGCTGAAAGAATATGGCAAGTATTTTACCAGTATCTGATTTGAGAAATTATAACGAAGTCCTGAAGAACTGCCATAAAGGCGAGCCTGTATATCTTACCAAGAATGGTAGAGGACGTTTTGTGGTTATGGATTTTGAAGATTATGAACGTGATCGTGCGGAAAAGAAGCTTTTAATGAAGCTGCAGGAAGCCGAAGAAGCAGTGAAAGACGGCGAGGGATGGCTGGAGTTAGATGAACTGAAGGCACTTGTGGGGGAATAAGATGTTAAAATTACGGATTAACCCGATTGTTGCAAAGGACCTGAAGAATATCCGGGATTACATCGCTGAAGATAGTGAAGAATATGCCGCAAAGACTATAAAGGAAATTTATGGTAAATTTGAGAATCTCCAGATGTTTCCGGGAATGGGTTCAGACCTTTCAAAGCGAGTCAGCTTTCGGACAGACTATAAATATGCGATATGGGAAGATTATGTGATTATCTACAAGGTAAGCAACGAGTATGTAGAAATTTATCGTGTCATCAATCGGTATCAGGATATTACAAGAATTTTTGATTGATAACAGAAATATGATAACAAATTGATAACACCGTTCAGTACAGTCCGTGGACTAAGGATAGTGGAACACATATAAAACCAGATAGAACCATAACGCCTATACAAAATTGTATAGTGACAAAAACTCATTTGCGAGTTTGAGTAGCTTGAAAAATCGCGGAAAAGCCCATAAATAAAGGCTTTGCGGGGTGTCGAAAAGACCAAATGGAGTGCAAATGGAGTTTAAAAATTATTTTTTTCTCTTGTTTATATTCCAGATTCACCTGCAAATTCCGTGAAATCGGTTATTCTCATAAAATAAAATTAGAGTAAATATGAAGAACAGTTTGTTTTGATTGAAGTGATTTTCGTCAAGGCAGACTGTTTTTTTGTTGCCTGCATTTAGAAAACAGATACCACAGAAAGGTTCTTTACTTTCGATGAGCTTAAACTCCATGACACAGTAATCACACTGATGGAGAATTAAAAAACAAGAAAATTTGATAAATTTCGGAAAATGATGTCCGATTTTGCATCTGCCAGTACAGAGTATATGAAGAGATAAATATTCAAAACACAGGAGGTACTGATTATGCAGAATAAATTATTTTTAAAGGCAGCCGATATATGTGAACTTCTGGAAGTAAAACAGACATCGGCTTATGAAATCATCGGAAATCTGAACAAGGAACTGGAAGAACAGGGCTACCTGACGCTTAGAGGAAAAGTTCCGACAAAGTATTTTGTGAAGCGTTTCTACGGAGTAGAAGATACTTGTGAGATTCCACAGGAAGAGGGAAAGGAATGGTTTCATGCGTAAGAGAAAAATGTATTTATCAGTGGAAGACATTGCAGAACTCTTTGGATTATCAGTTTCGTTTGCTTACCGGGTAGTGGAAAGAATGAATGCCGATCTGGCAAGCAAGAACTATTATGTGATTCTCGGTCGGGTGCCAACCCGCTATGTAGAGGACAAGATCTATGGTCTGGAACATGTTGAGCAGTATTTGAAGGAGGATAAAGCGGTATGAGTATGATGCAGGAAAAAATGTATATGGATGTGGATGATGTGTGTGCAATTCTTGGAGTTTCAAAAACTTATGCATATAGTCTGATGCGAGAATACAACAAAGAATTGAAGGCAAAAGGCTATATTGTAGTAGCTGGAAAAATCTCTACGAAATTCCTGGCAGAAAAGATTTATGGCATGAAAGTCGAGGATTAGCAATGGGGGTTTACAAAGAAGGAAAAAACTGGAAAGTACAGGTCTATTACAAAGACTGGCAGGGAAATCGGAAAAGAAAACAGAAAAGAGGATTCAGGACCAAGGGTGAAGCTAAGGAATGGGAAAGAGATTTCCTGCAACAGCAGAGCCAGGGTGTGGATATTGAATTTGGAAATTTTCTGGAGATTTATTACAAAGATATGGATGTCCGTCTCAGAGAAAACACTATGTACACGAAGCGATATATTATTGACCTGAAAATCAAGCCTTATTTTGAAAAGAAGATTCTCAGTGAAATTACGGTGGCAGACGTCCGTGCATGGCAGAATGAGTTGCTGACGTATAAGGATAAGAATGGAAAAGGATATTCTCCTACTTATCTGAAAACAGTGAACTGCCAGCTGACTGCAATCTTCAATTATGCAATGCGGTATTATAACCTGCAGGATAATCCCTGCAGGAAGGCAGGAGCGATTGGCAAGAGTAAAGGAGAACCGAAGGACTTCTGGATGCAGGAAGAGTTCAATGCTTTTCTGGAGACAGTAAGTGATAAGCCGGAGACAAGAATGGCGTTTCTTTTGTTGTACTGGACCGGAATGCGTATCGGTGAATTGCTTGCACTTACTTATAATGACATCAATCTTGAAGAGAAAACCATATCAATCAATAAATCTTATCAGAGACTGAAAGGAAAGGATATGATCACGCAGCCGAAAACTCCAAAGAGTATCCGTGTGATTACGATGCCGGATTTTCTTGCAGAGGAATTTCGGGAGTATTGCAGTCATTTGTATGGAATTATGAAAAAGGAAAGACTTTTTCGGTTTACCAAATCGCATATGGAACATTGTATGGCTACCGGAATCGAGCGGTCTGGTGTAAAGCGGATACGACTTCATGATCTCCGCCATTCCCATGCCAGTATGCTGGTTGATATGGGGGTGGCTCCATTGGAGATTGCAGAACGCCTTGGACATGAAAAGGTGGAAACCACGTTGAACACTTATTCACATCTGTATCCGTCTACACAGAGTAAATTAGCAGGTTTGCTAGATAAGAAACATGAGGAAGAGGAGGAATAAGCGATGGCTGGTGACAGACATGGAAAACACAACACAACGACCATTTCTTTTCGGGTGAATTCTTATGAAAAAGCAACAATTGAAGAACGAGTGAAAGTGAGCGGAATGAAAAAACAGGATTATATCGTCCGATCATGCATTTACAATCATGTATGTGTTGTTGGAAAGAAAGAAACAATTGAGATTATCCGGTCAGAAATGAAGGAAATGAGTTTGGTTTTGGAGGATGTGGCAAAAGATTTGAAGTCTGAAAAACCAGTTATTTCAGAACCGGTTCTTGATAGTATGACAGAACGGTATCTTGCATTTTTGGAAGCAGCATTATGGATGCTGAAAGGTTCAAGTTATTTATGGGAGGATAAAAAGGATGGAAGAGAAAGTAATGAAGGATTGTAAAGTGCTGGCATTGTGTTCACAAAAAGGCGGGGTTGGCAAGACAACAAGTTGCGTGAATCTGGCAGTCGGACTTGCAAAAGCAGGGAAGAAAGTGCTTGTGATTGACAATGATCCGCAGGGAAGTATGACAGCAAGTCTTGGGTATCATAACCCAGATGAATTACCAATCACACTGGCTACTATTCTGACAAAGATTGTAGAAGATGAACTATTTGAAAATACACTGGGAATTTTACATCACCAGGAAGGAATTGATTTGATTCCGGCAAACATCGAACTCTCTGGAATGGAAGTTTCACTTGTAAATATTATGAGCAGGGAACTTGTCTTAAAACAATATATAGAAAGAATGAGAGAAGAATACGACTATATATTGATTGACTGTATGCCATCACTTGGAATGCTGACGATCAATGCACTTGCCAGTGTCGATGCAGTTATTATACCTGTCCAGGCGGCTTATCTTCCTGTAAAGGGTCTAGAACAGCTGATACGGACGATAGGAAAGGTGCGAAGACAGCTTAACAAACAACTGAAAATTGGAGGTATATTGATCACAATGGTGGATAACCGAACGAACTATGCAAGAGATATATCTGATCTGATTTTTGATACATATGGAAACCAGATTAAGATTTTTCCACAGAGTATTCCATTTTCAGTACGAGCAGCTGAAATCAGTGCGGAAGGAATCAGCATATTTGAGCATGATCCAAAAGGAAAAGTAGCGGCTGCATATTGGCAGATGACACAGGAGGTGCTTTTGGATGAAAGGTAGAAGTGCATCGAAGATAAAACTGACATCTTATGATGAATTACTTGGAGGAGGAGAAGAAACGAACGATATCCAGCAGGTTTCACTTGAGCATTTACATTCTTTCGAGAACCATCCATTTCAAGTAAATGATGATGAGGCAATGGCGGAACTGGTGGAAAGTGTGAAAGAAGAGGGAATTCTTACAGCATTACTGGTACGACCGCTGGGTGATGGTGAATATGAAATCATCGCCGGTCACAGAAGGAGACATGCGGCACAACTTGCTGGTCTTAAAGAGGTTCCGGTTATTATCAGAAATATGGATCAAGATACAGCTGTCCGTGCGATGGTAGACAGCAATCTGCAGAGACCTAATATACTCCCAAGTGAAAAGGCATTTGCTTACCGTATGAAGATGGAAGCAATGAATCATCAGGGAACATCAGGCGGTATCAGTGCGAAAGACATTGGAAAGAACGCAAATGACAGTGCAAGGCAGGTGTATCGCTATATCCGGCTTACTTATCTGATGAATGACCTATTAAACGCAGTAGATCGTGATGTGATCGGATTGCAGGTAGGTGTAGAGCTTTCCTACCTTACGGTTCCAGAACAGGAGATGGTGGAGGAAGTGCATGAGAGTACCGGAAAATATCCAAGTCTGGAACAGGCAAAAAAAATAAGGCAACATCGAGAAGAAAAAACGCTGACAAAAGAGATTGTGCGGCTCCTGGTTATAGGAGAGCGTAAAAAGAAAACAACGGTAACATTAAAACAGGATGAAATTAAGAAGTATTTTCCTCCAGAGTATGATGAACAGAAGATACGGACTGTTATATGTCAGCTTTTGGAGGAATGGAGCAATCAGAATCATTGATAAGTACGAAGGGAGGGATGTGTCATGAGTATAAGAGCAACATTCCATTATTTTCAAGGAATGGAATGCGATATGTACAGTTTTTATCGTATTCCCAAACTGCTGTTTACAAGTGAATATTTTAAAAATCTCTCCTGCGAAGCAAAGGTGCTGTACGGACTGATGTTAGACCGGATGTCACTGTCCATCAAGAACCGGTGGTTTGATGAAGAGGACAGGGCATATATTTTCTTTTCGGTGGAAGAGATTATGGAAATGCTTAACTGTGGCAGGAATAAGGCTGTGAATTGTCTAAAAGAGCTGGATCAGGAAAAAGGGATTGGATTGATTGAGAAGAGGCGAATCGGACTTGGAAAAACAAATGTTATTTACGTGAAAAATTTCAGCCTGACAGAATATCCAGATGAGCCAGCAATCTTTGATTCGGAAGAAACACCGGAAAATGTAGCAGAGAGAAAAGAAAATACAGAGACAGAAATAGAAGAATATGCGAAAAAAGAGCCGGAAAAGCCCGTAAATACACAGAAGTTTGAAAAACAAACTTCAGGAAGTTTGAAAAATAAACTTCAAGAAGTTTCAAAAACAAACTTCAAGGAGTTTGAAAAACAAACTTCAAGAAGTTTAGAAAACAAACTTCAAGAAGTTTCAAAAACAAACTGTAATAATACTGAATATAATTATACTGAATTTAGTGAGAATGAATCTTATCAATATCTATCTGAACAAGAGAAAGGGAGAGATAGGATACAGGAGAGAAATGAGTATCGACAGTTAATTCATGATAATATCGAATATGAGATCCTTTGTCAGAGCTATGGAACTGGACGAGTAGAAGAGCTGGTAGAGCTGATGCTGGATGCAATATGTTCGACAAAGACATATCAACAGATCAATGGGGAAGCTGTGCCTACACAAGTGGTCAAGAGCCGTTTGCTCAAAGTCGGGTATGAACACATCCAGTATGTGTTTTTCAGTCTTGACAGGAGTACAAGCAAAGTGAAGAATATCCGGCAGTATATGCTGACGGTATTGTATAACGCTCCTGCAACAATCAATCAGTTTTATGATGCTGAAGTTCGACATGACATGTACTGGGGGAAGGATATTCCAGACAGGTAAGAACTTTGTGCCCACTGGGCACGAAGTTTAAAAAGAGATAGTCATATCTGGCAGATATGCTAAAATAACCTTGTGTCCACTGGGCACAAAGTAGGAGGAAGAATTATGTTGAGATTTATGATAAAACTGCCATTTCGAATTATTGCAGCTCCTGTTTGGCTGGTACTTGCAGCGGTGAATATTGTGCTGGTGTTCCTGGTTGGGTTATCTGCTGGATTCTGCTATCTGATAGCCGGAATCTCTGTTGTGACAGAAGTTTTGAGTATTGGGTTTGGAATCAGTACGGACTGGACAATGAAATCAGCGATTATTACGACAGTAGTGTTTGTTCTACTCCCACATATCGGTATGGGGATAGTTGCAGTAATTGAAGTTGTGAAATGTGGATTACAGGAATTTATTTTTGGATGATTGTGGAAAATATAGTGGCGCTATATGGAAAGGCAGAAATAAACAATGGAAGAATTATATAAAGTGATGGATGATTTGCTTGAGGTGGAATTTCAGATGAAAGCAGGGATGGATATTCTGAAAGAACTGGAAGAGTTTTATATGCTGGAAAAAGAAACCGAAAAATCGGATGCTAGAAAAGTAGCTGTGCTGATGAAAGGATATCTGCAGTCGATGAAGTCAAATATTCGAGAAATCATTCGTTATATTGATGACACGACACTTGAAAAATCAAATGATAAAAAGAAAGATAAACAGGAATCTGCGAGCACCATATCCGAGGAAGTGCAGGAATTTGTGAATCTGACAATTACAGAGCATATGGGGAAAGCATATTCAGAATGGAAGTTAAAGCAGGATAAAGAGCCAGTAAGTGAGATTGATAAGAAATACCAGAAATTACTGGAAACGTTATCCTGCAGTTTGCGCCCTCTGGCGGCCGCAAATGCGTTTTTCAACGGCCGCTATGCGGAGCAGAACGGCCGCTCGTATTTAGTTGATTGTTGATAAGTTATCGTATGTTTATCTTGATTGTGTAGTGTTTTGTTGCT
>NZ_JBQHSG010000025.1:0-31718 GCF_052066375.1 Bariatricus sp. HCP28S3_A7 | reverse complement strand
TTTGATGATGCATGCTCCGATGATTACGTTAACAGGAGTGTTTGGCCGTGAAGCTTTATCACTATATAAAACAGCAAAAGGTTTTTCATCAATTTTAGGGAACACTTCTTCTGCGAAAACCTTTGCCCAGGAATTTTCTAACGCTTTTTGCTCACGCGCAGTAAGTGCCAAAAGCAACGGCCCCACTAAGAGATGGAAAACCAGGAGCCTTTTGTATCAATTTGCCCGGAATTTTTCAGTTTACTGATTTCAGCTGACATGGCACTGCGTTCTACACCCAGATAATCTGCCAATGCCTGTCGGTTATAAGGAATTACGAACTCCGTGCTACCGTGCTGTTTGGCTTGATCTAAAAAATAGGCCATTAATTTTTCTTTTGTTGATTTCTGTGACATATATCGGATTTTTTGTGACAGTGCCAAATTCTTTTGTGCCATCCCCTGAAGTAAATTCTTCATCAGGCGATTGTGAAAATGACAGGAATTGGAGCATGAGGTGAGAACACGTCTGCAATCCAGAAGGAGTACCGCACTGTCCTTGACGGCAATAACGCTTACAGGCATGGTTTCAAGACCGGCAAAAGAAAATACTTCTGCAAATAATTCTCCAGGCTGGAGGCAGGTCATTATGCTTCGGTTACCGTAATAATCTTCCCGGATCACTTGCACTGTACCGGAAAGAACAACACCTAAAAACCGGGCAGGGGTACCCTCAAGAAAAACTGGACTGCCTTTCGGGACATTAATAGTTTTACCATTCAGACATGCTATCATAGCATTCAAATCAGATTGTTCAATACCATCAAATAATGGGCATTTCGATAATATTTCAAAAAAATCTTTCACATTAATCCTCCTTTGTTGGAATTCCAACAGACATTCTTTTGCCAGTATAATAGAATAAGCTTGTAACGTCAAGTGCAGCAAATAAAAGGGAGGAAATACAATGATACGTAAAATTATTCAAATAGATGAAGAAAGATGTAACGGCTGCGGGGCATGTGCTGCAGCATGTCATGAGGGGGCCATTGGTATGGTGGATGGAAAAGCAAAGCTGCTTAGAGATGACTATTGCGATGGACTGGGAGATTGTCTTCCTACATGTCCCACAGGAGCGATTTCCTTTGTGGAGCGGGAGGCTGCTGCTTATGATGAGGCAGCCGTTCTGGCTGCAAAAGCGAAAAAGGAACAGCCGCTGCCTTGCGGTTGCCCGGGATCTGCAGCAAAAGCTATCAAACGTCAGGAGACTGATTCTGTATCAATCGCACCACAAGAATCTGAGCTTCGGCAATGGCCTGTTCAGATCAAACTGGTACCTGTGAAGGCTCCATGGTTTGATGGCGCAAAGCTTTTGGTAGCTGCGGATTGTACCGCTTATGCTTATGCTGATTTTCATAAGGACTTTATCAAAGGACGTATTACACTGGTAGGATGTCCTAAGCTGGATGCTGTGGATTATGGTGAAAAATTGACTGAGATTATCCGCAATAATGATATTCGCAGTGTTACAGTGGTACGGATGGAAGTGCCTTGCTGTGGAGGTATTGAAAATGCAGTGAAAACAGCACTTCAGGATAGCGGGAAATTTATTCCGTGGAATGTGGTGACGATTGCAACTGACGGTAGCATTATAGAAAGAGTGTAAGAATGCGGATGTGGCTAAATTGCAGGATGAGAAGATTACTGTTTCCTATTAATGCTTAGGAAACGTTTCTTCTCATTCTCGGGTTCACAGTCGTCGATCCATTTTGTTTGCCAATGAAACGGTTTATAATCATTCATGTGTGAAAAACTGTTTGGTATAATTCTTCTGCTCCCCGGTCTGCTTATCAAAGGTGATGCCCAGGGCCCCCAATTTTAGTCTTACAACCTGATGATCCAACTCTAAGGGTACATTGAGCATGTGGTTTTCTAATTTCCCATTGTTTTTGACAAGATACTCTACACCGAACGCCATCACAGAAAAAGACATATCCATAACATCGGCAGGGTTGCCATTTGCGTATACGAGATTGGCAACCCGTCCATCAGCAATAACAAACAAGTGATTGCCGTTTTCAAGGGTATACTCATCCAGATTTAAGTCCCTCAAAGGGACGGAGGTTTTGAAATCGGACACTGATTAGATCCAGAACCGGCATTTTCAGAATCGTTCTGGCAATGCTTTCTACAACAAATATCTGACATAATCGATAGCTTCTTCTGTCCGAGGACTGTTTGCAATGATTCCTAAATATACTATGTCACTAAATCCAGCATCAGAAATCATAGATGTTTGTGATAAATCCAGTCCAAATGGATGTTCTTCCGTGACTGCTTGATAAGTAATAGAGGGATCCAGCTGCAGATCGGTGGAATTGTCTTCAAGGATGACAGTATTTGTTACCAGATGAGGCTTTAATCGGTTATATAAATCTACATCTTCACTTGAAAGCAGTTCTTCCAGATCGCAGAGATATCCGTTTTGTGAAAAGGCATCAAATGCTTCTTTATTCATAAGGACAACATCCAGCTGTTTCCCGTCAATGGAAGCCAGGATCTTCATGCGGGATGCATAGGTGTATTCGTGATAGGGATTGGTCTCATCGTCGGTCAAATATAATCCGGTATATAGCTGCATGGTGGTTTTGGAAGTGTCTTGATCAAGAGAATCCAGAAAACCGGTGCTCAGTTGTTCAGTAAGGGAATCGCTTGCAGATACGTTGACTAAGGCAGTATAGAGGATTTTTTCCTTGTGGGTAAAATGTCCGTAAAGGGAATAACCAAGTATGTACAGAAGAATGCAAAGTACCACAATGGGCAGCTTATAATAATCCCAAATATACCGGATTTTTTGTGGCCCATGAAGGGTTTTCAGTTTTTCCAGCTCCGGTGACGCTTTTTGTTTCAGCTTCATGAGAATTCCTTTCTACTATGGTTTAAACGGCATCTGCCCAGACTGAAAACCTGTGACAGATACCGATAGGCAGTTATTGTGAATCGTCCGGTGAGGAGTTTTCGACAGACTCTGATTTCTCTTCGCACATCAACAGGATATTGGAAAGCAGGTAAGAACACAGGAAAGCGCAGAGTCCTTCACCAAAAATAATTGCGGGTGTAAAGATGTTTATGATTACGAAAATCATAATAAAGTAAATTACAGCCATCAGCACGGTGCAGAGCAGAAAGCGCATGCCAATCATAATTGAGTTTTTAAACATGGCCAGAGTTGTATTATTAAATCTGGCAAGAAGCGGAAAAATATACATCAATATGATGGCGTATGCAACGGCTGCTACAATCAAAACGGCGGTACAAATTGTCCAGAACGCATTCTCAAAACGAATGTGATACAGAACATAACCGTCTATTCCGAAGAGGATTCCAAATCCCAGAAGAATTAGCCAGATGACGGTTCCCTGTTTGAAATTCTCACGGAAAGAGTGGAAAAAGGCTTTTGTGATATTGCCTTCTTCGTTTTTGACCATTTTTAAAGTGACATAATATAATGCAGTTGTAGAAGCACCGATGGTAAAAACTGGAAGGCTGCAAAAAAACCACAGGATGTTAAGATATACTGCATTAACGATTTTTGTAATGAATTGCATGACCGGATTATCCGGGTTAAGTAAGCTGTTCATGATAGTCTAATCCTCCGTAGATTCTCTGTAGATCAGGTCAGTTTCAACGTGCATGGTTCGATAGTTTAAATCTGGTTCCTTTATTCGCGATATTAATAAATGTACTGCGTAGTAGCCCATGATCTGGCTGTGTATATGGATGGTTGTCAGAGAAGGCGTTATGATTTTTGATTCCGGAGAATCATCGAAACCGCAGAGGTACACATCTTTCGGAACAGAATAGCCAAGCCTCTTTAAAGCCTTTATGGCATCCAGAGCTACGAAATCATTTGCACAGATAAACACCTGAGGAAGCTCTTTCATATTTTTCAGACGATCTGTCAGGATCTCCTCATATTTGCGGGAAAATGGTTCGCGGTCAAGAATACTGTATTCGTCAGATATAGGTAAACCAAGCAGGTACATGGCATCGCGGTATCCCATATAACGTTCAAAAAAGGAATGGCAGTGCAGATAATCTCCGATAAATCCAATTTTTGTTTTTTTCCTTCGAGACATTTCCTCTACAAAGCGATAAATATTAGTGCGGTTGTCCATATATAACTTGTCTGCTACCAGCGGTGAACCCAGAGGATCGGCCGGAGTGTCAACAAAAAGGACAGGCAGATCAAGAGAGCAGACCATATGGCTATATGCGGAATCGAACAACTCGATGCAGACGATTCCGGCGGTCCTTTCTTTCGCAAAGGAAGGCGGGAGCAAAAGCCGGTGAAGGTCATCCGGAAGAATGCGGTACATGGTCAGACTGTAGCCTAACTGGGAAAGCTCTCGCTGAAATTTGTCCAGCATTGTGGATGCAAAATGGGAATTACCCAAAAAACTTGTGGTAAACAGTGCGATTTCACCGCGTTCATTCGGGGTGGAAATAGAAAGGGACGGTTTGCCTGTGTCTGCAATTGTTACATATGAAAACTGCTTATATCCCATTTCCATTGCTTTTTTTAAAACTTTGTCTCTGGTTGCATCAGCAAGGATGCCTGTATTGTTAATCGCCTTAGAAACAGTGTTTCTGGAAACACCGAGGGCGTCAGCTATATCCTGTATGGTTACTCTGCCGGCCATATAATCCTCCTAATTATGTGAATGATTGTTACATAATATATTATAAAATGAAAAACAAAATGTGTCAAATGTAAAAATGAAAAAAAATAGGTAAAAATGCATAAAAATAAAATGCAATAATTATAATAAATATACAATAATGTGCAAAAATCGAAAAAATATAAAATTAATAAAGGTAAAATGCCAAAATTGGATTGACCAAATATAAAATATATGGTATAAAATAATTATAAAATCTTGAAGTTACTTTTACATTTGCACAACTAGATTGAGACGGCATGGATATATGTAGATGCAAAAGTATGGGGAGAGAAAAAAAGGAAGGAGGACAAAATGAAAACAAGTTCTACAGTTGTTTCTGACAAGAAACAGAACAAAAACTCAGCAGGTCTTCATAACACGCTTCTGTATTTAAAACAGCATTGGCAGTTGTACGTGATTTTCCTGCTGCCGGCCTTGGCGCTTACTTTGATTTTCAAGTATATTCCGATGGGCGGCATCATGATTGCTTTTCAGAAGTATAATCCGATCAAAGGTATTCTGGGAAGTGAGTGGGTAGGATTCAAGTATTTCGAACGGTTTTTGTCATCACCGGATTTTATGACTTACCTGATCAATACCCTGAAGCTTAGTGTTTACGGTTTGTTATGGGGGTTCCCGGTTCCGATTCTATTGGCATTTCTGCTGAATCGAATCCAGAGTACGGGAATAAAGAAGAAAATTCAGCTTGTTCTGTACTTGCCGAATTTTATCTCCGTAATTGTATTGTGTGGTATCGTGCGTATTTTCCTTTCAGTTACGGGACCGGTCAATTTACTGTTTGGTACGAGCATTAATTTCATGACCATGCCGGAAGCATTCCGTACCATTTATATTGCCAGTGGTATCTGGCAGGGAGCAGGCTGGGCATCTATCATGTATACGGCGGCGCTTTCTAATGCCAGTCAGGAATTGAAAGAGGCAGCGTTGATAGACGGTGCGAACATATTCCAGCAGATTAAAGCCGTGGAGTGGCCTGCGATCAAGGATTTGGTTGTGATTCAGTTTATTATGCAGGCGGGTAATATTATGAGTATCGGTTTTGAAAAAGCCTATGCATTGCAGACGGATTTGAACCTGCCCGCATCAGAAATTATCGCTACATATGTTTACAAAAAAGGTTTGCTGGATGGAGATTACAGTTTCTCGACAGCAGTAGGTTTGTTTAATACGGTAATCAATGTTATTTTGCTGGTAGTAGTGAATAAGATTGTTGCCAAAATGAATGATGGTAAAGGATTATAAGGAGGAGCGAGATGAAAAAGAAAAGCAGATTTGCCAGATATTCTCTACAGGATAAGGCGTTGCTGATGTGCGGATACATTTTGCTTGGACTGTTTGTGGTTGCCATTATAGTTCCTATGATTTATATTGTCGTAGCTTCTTTTATGGATCCGGTTACCCTGCAGAATAAAGGTATTACCTTTGATTTTAGCAAATGGACTCTGACTGCATATGAACGTGTTATTTCAAATAAGCAGATTTGGGTAGGTTTTAAAAACGCAGTTATTTATTCTGTTGTGTTTACCGTTGTGTCAGTTGTAATAACACTTCTGGCGGCATACCCGATGTCAAGAGTAGATTTTAAAGGACGAGGATTTTTTAATGTGATTTTTGTAATTACCATGTTCTTTGGAGGCGGATTGATTCCTACTTATTTGTTGATCAGCAATCTGGGACTGCTGGACAGTATGTGGGCAATTATTCTTCCTGGAGCCTTCAGTGTATGGAATATGATTATTGCAAGGACATACTATCAGGGAATTCCTGGTGAATTGAGAGAAGCGGCAGAGGTAGATGGTGCCAATGAACTGGTATTCTTTTTTAAGATTTTGATTCCGGTATGTACTCCGGTTATTGCAGTGTTGGCATTATGGCAGTTTGTTGGTATGTGGAACAGTTACTTTGATGCAATGATTTATTTGAACGACTCAGCAAAACAGCCGTTGCAGTTGGTGCTCCGTTCTATTTTGATTCAGAATCAACCGGAATCAGGAATGATTTCTGATATGCAGAGTACAGCAGCAAGAGCACAGCTGGCAGAACTATTGAAATACGCAACAATCATTATTTCAAGTTTACCGCTTCTGGTAATGTATCCATTCTTCCAGAAGTATTTCGACAGCGGTATTATGGCTGGTTCTATAAAAGGATAATGATTTCATTGAAATGGATGCAATGTTTATTGAAAGGAGCCAAAAAATGAAAAACAAATATTTTAAGCGCATAGTTGCCATGATGCTGGCAATGGGAATGGTTGTATCACTTACAGCGTGTGGCGGAAAGAGCACTAAAAAATTGAATAGCGGGGAATTTCAAGAAGTGGATAAGTCTGAACTGGAGTTTCCATTAAAAGAGACGACAACTTTAACTGGTATGACCAGTTACCCTGCAAATACGGAGTCAAATCCTAACAACCGTACAATCTTTAAACGTTTACAGGAAAAGACAAATGTCGAGATCGAATGGACGGCAATCCAGTCAGACCAGTGGGGAGATAAAATTACCCTCAACATGTCAAATCCGGACACTTTAACAGACTTTATCTTCACGGCAGGTTTTGGCGATAGCGATCTTCTTAAATATGCGGATCAGGGAATTATTATTCCATTGGAAGAATACATCGATGCATATATGCCGAATTTGAGTGCAGTATTTGAAAAATATCCGGAATATAGAACCATGTGTACTGATTCTGAAGGACATATCTGGGCTCTTCCGTGGATTGAACAGCTTGGCTCAGAAAAGACAGCAATCCAGACAGTTGGAAATATGAGCTTTATTAACAAAAAGTGGCTGGATTTCCTTGGACTGGAAGTTCCGACAACGGTAGATGAATTTGAACAGGTTTTAATTGCTTTCCGCGATCATGCATCTGAACTGCAGGCAGAATTCAATATTGACGGAAGCATCATTCCGATGGCATGTATTGTAAATGATGGTGACCAGGATCCGAGCATCCTCATCAATGGTTTTGGTGAAGGATACGGCGATGCTGATAAGGGAAGACATATTGCAGTTACTGATGACCTTGAAGTAATCTGTTCCGCAACACAGGAAGGTTATAAGAAGGGAATCGAATGGCTTCATTCTCTGTATGCAGAAGGTCTGATTGATCCGGAAGCATTTACACAGGAATGGTCTACTTACGTATCAAAAGGAAAATCCGGACGTTACGGCGTATGCTTTAGCTGGGATGTAGCAAATATTGACAATCTTCAGGATTGGGTTCCGCTTCCGGCATTAACAGCTGATACAAGAAATATCACTCCGCAGAATGGTTCTTTTACAAGTGGATTTGACCGTGGACGTTGCGTAGTAACAGCAGTTGCAGAGAATCCGGCTCTTGTATGTGCATGGCTGGATCAGATGTATGATCCGTTCCAGTCTCCGCAGAATAACTGGGGAACTTATGGCGAGGATGATGAGTTTGATATCTTTGAACTGGGTGAAAACGAGAACGGTGAGGAAATGCTGAAGCATGCTCCGCTTGGAGATGCATCTCCGGTTGAAGTAAGAGAAGCAGAGTGTGTTGGAGGTCCGCTTGCAATCCTGGATGAATACTATGGTGTATATGTAACATGCCCTGATGATGCACAGTATCGTTTGGATTGGATTAAAGATTACTATACTCCGGATATGAATACAAAATATGTATATCCAAATGTATTCATGTCTCAGGAAGATACAGAAGAACTTTCCAATCTGCAGGCAGATATCCAGAAAACAATCAATGCGAAAAAATCAGACTGGATCATGAATGGATTTACAGATGCAGACTGGGATAAATACTTGAAAGATCTGGATGCATATGGTCTGCAGGATTATCTGGACATTTTCCAGAAATATCTTGACAGCTACTATGAAAATGCAGAATAATAAAACGTTGACACTAGATAAATAATAATCGTAGGAGCAGAAATATATGACAAGTCAGACATTACGAGAAGCACGGAAGTATGAAGAAACTTATGACAAGAGAATAGCACTAGAAGACAGGCCGGGATTCCATTTATCAACAAGGGTTGGCTGGCTGAATGACCCCAATGGTTTCTCTTATTATGAGGGGAAGTACCATCTGTTCTATCAGTACCATCCATATGATCCGTATTGGGGACCGATGCACTGGGGACATGCAGTGAGTGAAGATTTGCTGCACTGGGAGTATCTCCCGGCAGCTTTGGCACCTGATATGAGCTATGACAGAGACGGATGTTTCTCCGGAAGTGCGGTGTCACTTCCGGATGGGAGACAATTGTTAATGTATACGGGTGTTAAGAGAATACCTTTGGAAGAGGGTGGGTTCCGTGATGAACAAACTCAGTGTCTGGCAGTGGGAGATGGCCTTGATTATGAAAAATATGAAAAGAATCCCGTGCTTGATGTGAAGAATATTCCAGAAGGGTGTAGCAAAGCAGATTTTCGCGATCCTAAAATGTGGGTAAATGAAGATGGAACCTATAGCTGTGTGGTCGCAAACCGGGCAGCAGATGGCAGTGGACAGCTTTTGCTGTATACCAGTCAGGATGGTTTTGAATGGAAGTTTAAAAGTGTTTTGATCGAGAATCATAACCGGTTTGGTGTTATGTGGGAATGTCCGGATGTGTTCCGCCTTGATGGAAAAGATGTGTTGATGTGCAGTCCGATGGATATGCTTCCTGAGGGATTTGAATATCACAATGGTAATGGAACTTTATATCTGTTGGGAACTATTGATGAAGAGAACGGTACATTTAAGGCGCAGACGGATCATGCAGTTGATTATGGGATTGATTTTTATGCACCTCAGACGATTCTGACACCTGACGGCAGGAGAGTGATGATTGCGTGGATGCAGAATTGGGATACCAGTCGTCTTCATCCCAAGGAAACTCCATGGTTTGGACAGATGACACTTCCAAGAGAACTCTCTGTAAAAAATGGCAGAATATATCAGAATCCTATTCGTGAGCTGGAGAAGCTGCGACACAATAAAGTAGAATACAAAGATGTTGTTTTCACAGATACTATCAAACTGGATAAAGTGAAAGGAAGAAAAGTTGATCTGGAAATTGAACTGGAACCTGTAGAGGGAAAAGAACTGTATAAAAAGTTTGCAGTACGTTTTGCACAGGATTGCCAGTATCATACTGCAGTCAGCTTCCGCCCTTACGAATCTATTTTGAAGGTGGATCGTAAGTTTTCAGGTTCCAGAAGGGCAGCAATTCATCAGAGACGAAGCCAGGTTTCTTCAGAAAATGGAAAAATTAAACTGCGCCTGATATTGGATTGGTTCAGTGCCGAGATCTTTGTTAATGACGGAGAGCAGGTGATGACGATCACTCTATATACTGACCAGGCAGCAGATGGAATTTCCTTCTTCGCAGATGGAAGTGTAAAGATGAATGTTGTGAAGTATGATTTGATAGGATAACTTAGTGATGGGGACGTTCGATGCTGGGGTCAAAAGCCCTGGCATCGAACGTCCCTTTTTTGCTTTTTGTTGTTATTTATAAGTTTCTACCGTAGTTTTTGGTATATATGGCGTTGATTGTAACTATGCCCTTCCCATATTCTTATGCCAGTAGAGGATTTTCTGCATAATTCGAAGACCCTTTCACATAGTGAAAGATTTTCCTAAAATTCAACGCTGCGATTTTACTTCCGAAGAAGAACCTTCCTCTTTGTTTTCCACGAGGAAGCTTTTCCAGATGATAGTATCTTCGAAGAATTGAGGGAATCGTTTCTACTCCGTTTCGTATCCTGCGATACAAATTATATGTTTCACTAGAACCTTTGCCCAGGAATTTTCTAACGCTTTTTGCTCACGTGCAGTGAGGTTTAAAAAACTATCGAACAGAGATAACTGTTCTACATCATTTGTTTTAAAAGACATATGCAAACCACCTTTATTTGATAAGATGATTATACCATATGTTTTTCATCAATAGTAGTTATTTAATTAGTTGGAAATACCTTTTGACCCCAGCATCGTGGCAGAAGAAACGTCCCCACGGATTTTTGGACAAAATGTGTGGATAATTATGCAAGCGTAGCTAATGTATAAGGTCTATAATGAGTATGCCTACTGAAATCGGTGGGAATTTATGATGATAGGAAGATGGGGGTCTTCCTGGAGCAGGAGGTATGGAAATGGTAAGAGAGAACTTATGGAAGATTTATGATGAGAAGCATCTGGAGGAGCTGGAGAGGGTGAATAAGCAGTACCGGGAATGTCTGGATGCGGGAAAGACGGAGAGAGAATGTGTCAGAGAGACAATTCGTCTTGCAAAGGAAGCCGGATACCGGGACATGAAGGAACTCCGGAAAAATAAAGAATCGGTAAAAGCCGGTGATAAAGTTTATATGGATTATATGGGACGGGCAATCATCCTCTTCCAGGCAGGAACGCAGCCGATTGAGAATGGTATGAATATTCTGGGGGCTCATATTGATTCGCCGAGAATTGATATCAAGCAGAATCCGCTTTATGAGGAGCAGGAGGTTGCTTACCTGGATACCCATTATTATGGCGGTGTGAAGAAGTATCAGTGGGTTGCGATGCCGCTTGCAATCCATGGAGTTGTGATCCGCAAGGACGGAACGAAGACGGATATTGTGATTGGCGAAAAGGATGACGAACCGGAATTTATAATTACAGATCTTCTGCCACATCTCGGGCGCAAGCAGATGGAGCAGAATGCAGATAAATTTATTGACGGTGAAAAAATGGATCTGGTCATCGGAAACCGCCCGTTAAAAGGTGAAGAGAAGGATGCGGTAAAAGCAGAAATGCTTCGGCTTTTCCATGATTATTATGGAATCGAAGAGGAAGATTTTCTGTCGGCTGAGCTGGAAATCGTTCCGGCTGGGAAAGCGAAAGAGTGCGGACTGGATCGCAGCATGATCATGGCCTATGGACAGGACGACCGCGTGTGTGCATTTACATCCTTGATGGCAATGCTCGCAGAGAAAGAAGTTGAAAGAACTTCCTGCTGCATTCTGATCGATAAGGAGGAAATCGGAAGCGTCGGCGCAAGCGGGGCGACTTCCAGATTCTTTGAAAATACAGTCGCCGAACTGATTGCACTGATGGGAGAATACAATGAATTGACGTTGAGACGTGCACTTGCCAACTCGAAGATGCTTTCTTCTGATGTAAGTGCTGCTTACGATCCGATGTTTGAAGAAGCTTACGAGAAGAAGAATTGTGCTTATTTCGCACACGGGCCGGTATTCAACAAATACACAGGAAGCGGCGGAAAGAGCGGATCGAATGATTCAAATCCGGAATATATCGCACAGCTTCGAAGAGTCATGGAGGAAAATAACGTCAATTTCCAGACCTCTGAGATGGGAAGAGTTGATGTCGGTGGAGGCGGAACGATTGCGTATCTGATGGCGGTCTATGGAATGGAAGTGATTGACAGTGGTGTTGCTGTTATGTGTATGCATGCACCGTGGGAGCTGACCAGCAAGGCAGACATTTATGAAGCTGTGAGATGCTATGAGGCATTTTTAAAGGCGGACTTTAAATAGAATAATGAACTGCATTCCAAGCCGAAGGAAAATTTAATAAGGCTTTACACTGTTTCAAAAAATCCCTATAATATAGATATAGCAATATCGGATAGAACTGAAGTGGGATCAGACAGCACGGGGAGCGATGTCGCAGATTAAGGAGAAGAAGTATCCGGAGACAGTTCAGAATTATACAGGTGATATTCTGCTTGTGGGAATCAATTATAATACAAAAGACAAGAAGCATGAATGCGTGATCGAGAGAGATCAGATCATCGGATGAAACATAAGAGCCCGGAGGGAGTAATCCTTCCGGGCTCGATTTTATTCTTCCGATTTCCGCAGTGCCTCTGTAATCCCTTTCACAGAATTAGAATACTGCAGTGGTGACATTCCGGTTTCTTTCTTGAACTGTTTGGAAAAATACGGCAGAGAACTGTAGGAAAGATAATAGGCAATCTCGGTCAGGTTCATATTGCCGTCGCGGATAATGTCTTTTGCACGGTCGATTTTCATCTTATTAAAATGTTCGATCACACCACATCCCAGCTTTTCGTGGAACAACGCCTGAAGGGCGGAGCGGCTGACGGAGAAGGAACTGCATATCTGGGGAACGGACAGGGACTCGCATATATGGAATTCCAGATATTGTATGACATGCTGAAACAGGATATTCTTACTGGAATCCTTTTCGTCGGAATTTTCGAGGCTTTCTGCGGCAACCGTATCCAGATGGAAATGCTTTGTAGGTCTCAACCGTTCTGACGATGCTCCCAGAGCGTGTATACTTTGATGGTTTCGGTGAACAGTGATCAAAAAGAGCTCCAGATAAAGCAGAATCAGCTGCTGCGAAGCAAAAGGGGTTTTCTCGCGCAAAAGAACCTGTTCGACTGAAGGAATGTGAATCGGTGTGGAAAATGTGTCTTTGGCTTCCGTGATGATCTGTGAGATCAGATAACGTTCACTTTTATCCAGTGTACAGCTCATATTTTCAAAATATTTCATGCCTTCTGAATGGCTGGTAAAGGAAATGGCCACCAGATTCGGCGCATTTTTCCCTATGGATTTGATCGCGTGAAATTCATTCGGCTTGTGGAAAATCACATCTCCTGTATTCAGTGTCAGCCATCGGTCATCGGAGCGCACCGATACCGTCCCCTTATCTACATATAAAAACTCCCAAAAGTCATGTGCCTCTCCGCGAAATACGAAATCTTTCATATATTCAAAATAATGAAGCGTGATGATAGAATCAATGACGATTTCACGGTGCAGATTTGTCTTGATATAAGTCATTTTTACCATCTCCTGAGCTTTAAAATCCATTTCTTTGGTCAATATTATACCAGATTAAGGACAATAAGACAATAAGGATAGACAATCACGTAAGCAGAGTTGTGCAAAATAAATTATAATAAATTCATAGAAATGATGAATATAGGCATAATTGCCAAAGGAAAGGAACAATATGACAAGCGTAAATGTAAACAATCTGGAGATTCAAGTGAATGAGAGCGGACATGTCACATTTACCAGAGATGGTGTGACATGGAAATTCAGAGAAGGTTTTCAGCCCAGACTGGAATGCGAAGAGGGAATTCTGAATTTTGAAGACGCGCTTTCAATCAGCCGCGATGTCATTACATCCGGAGTTGGGGAAGGAATCCGGAGCCATTATGAGGGATTTAAAGCTGGGAATCAGACTGTGCCTTATTCCTTCGATACGATTGTATGGGTTGAAGCGGCAAGCAGTGATGTGTTCTTCGAATGGGTTCCGCTTAACGAGGAAGGACTTACGGTTCGGAAGATCTATTGGCCTGGTGAGATGGAGTTTGATGAAAAGAACGAGAAGTGGTATACGCTTCTGAATCATCAGCAGGGGCTCCTGATACCGAATACCTGGGAGACTGAGATGGCTCCTATCCCATTTGACGGATTTTTCGGGACAGCGGGCGGATATATGCCATGGTACGGGCAGGTCAAAGACCGCGCAGGATATATTGCGATTTGTGTAACGCCGTGGAATGCAGGATATTATGCGGAACATCCGACAGGTGGACCGTATACACATGTGGGTACATGGCATGAGCCGAGTCTCGGGAAAATGGAGTATCGCCGAATCATGAGATACAGTTTCCTGAATGACTGTGACTACAACGATCTCTGCAAGGTGTACAGAACCTATGTGAAAGAACAGGGACGGCTTAAGACGCTGGCTGAAAAGGCGGCAAAGAATCCGTCGGTAGATGATTTGATTGGATGTGCATTTGTACATAAAGGAATCAAGACGGCTGTCCAGGAAAATTCCGATTTCTTCGATCCGGCAGATCCGGAGAAGAATAATCGTGTTGTCACGTTCGCGGAGCGTGAGAAGGAAATGCGCGAGCTTCATGAGCTGGGTGTGGAGAAGCTTTACCTGCATCTTGACGGATGGGCTCAGCCGGGGTATGATAATCAGCATCCGGATTACACGCCGGCATGCGCGGAAGCGGGCGGCTGGGAAGGAATGAAATCCCTAGCCGACACAATGCAGGAACTGGGATACATGTTTGGGATTCATGACCAGTACAGGGATTATTATCTGACCGCACCGAGCTATGACGAGCATTATGCGTGCGTGCTTGCAGACGGCACGGTACCGGGACATAAGAGATGGGCGGGCGGACCGCAGACATTTCTTTGCGGAACACAGGCACCTTACTATGTGAAACGGAATTTCAGCAGCCTGGAAGAGCATGACATTCATCTGGACTGTGCATATCTGGATGTATTTACCTGTAATGAAGGGGATGAATGTGCAAACCCATATCACAGAATGACACGGAAAGACTGCTATGATTACAGAAACCGATGCTTTGAATACCTGCTCTCCAAGAACATTCTTCCGAGTTCGGAAGAGGTGAGCGACTGGAGTGTACCGAGCCTGGTGTTCTGCCATTACGCACCGTATGATTTCATGATGCGTGCTCCGGGGACACCGAAGGAAGGGATTCCGGTTCCGCTATATAATCTGGTCTATCATGACTGTGTGATTGAACCGTGGATGATGGACAGAGTAAGTGAAAAGGAAGATTATATGCTGTATGCGCTTCTCAACGGCGGGGCGCCGTATCTGATCCGCGAAGGAGCATATCCGAATACAGACGGTTCTTTTGAGTCGGATGTGAAAGGAACGATTGAAGAAGATATCAGAAGATGTAAAGTAGTAAGTGATCTGCACGAGAAAGTGGCCAAGTGTGAAATGGTTCGTCATGAACTGGTAAACGGGGATGCTAATGTTCAGAAAACCACATTTGCCGATGGCACAACAGTCACGGTTGATTTTGAAAAACAGACTTATGAGATTGCATAGTAGAAATATGTAATTACACATAAAGGAGAGAATGATAATGGGAAGATGTATCACGGTTGCGATTGCGGGACTTGGCAGCAGGGGAAGAGATACATATGCCAAAGCTGCAAAGATTTTCCCGGAAAAGATGAAAATAGTCGCAATTGCCGATGTGGATCCGGAAAAGGTCAGACTTACAGCCGAAGAGTATGACATACCGGAGGAAAAATGTTTTTCCAGCGCAGAGGAAATGCTGAAACAAGAGAAACTTGCGGATGTTATGTTTATTGCAACGCAGGACAGACAGCATGTAGGACATGCAATACCGGCCCTCAGAAAAGGATACCATTTACTTCTTGAGAAGCCGATTTCGCCGGAGCTTGATGAGTGCAGAGAACTGGTGAGAGTAGCACGGGAATGTGACCGGAAAGTTGTGGTGTGCCATGTACTTCGTTACACACCGATCTACAGAAAAGTAAAGGAACTTCTGGATGCCGGAAAAATCGGGGCTGTGGTATCCATTATGGCTGTAGAAAATGTAGGATGGTACCACATGGCACACAGCTTTGTGAGAGGAAACTGGTCAAATTCCAATGAAACGAGTCCGATGATCCTGCAAAAGTGTTGCCACGATATGGATTTATATCTGTGGTTGGCAGGAAAGAAATGTGATTCGTTGAGTTCGTTCGGAAGCACCTATCTTTTCAAAAAGGAAAAGGCACCGGAAGGTTGTGCGATGCGGTGTATGGACGGATGCAAAGCGAAAGAAACATGTCCGTTCGATGCAGAGGCGATCTATCTGGATAATAAGGCCGCCGGATATCGCAAGGGAAACAGAAACTGGCCGCTAGATGTGCTGGTCCCGGATGGAGTGACAGAAGAGAAGCTGTACGATGCAATCCGGGAAGGACGTTACGGCAGATGTGTATATCATTGTGACAACAATGTAGTTGACCATCAGGTCGTGAATCTGAACATGACAGACGGAACGACGATGAGCTTTACGATGTGCGGCTTTACAGCAGAAATTGCCAGATACGCCAAATTCATGGGCACCGAAGGTGAGATGATCGTGAATATGGCAGGAGAAATAGAAGATAATGAAATTGTAATCCGCAGATTTAACGCAGATGTCACAGAAGAAAGAATTGATGTGGCAAGTCTTTCGGATGATTTCTCAGGACATGGCGGCGGAGATGTGAAGATGATCGAAGAATTCCTGGATGTACTTAGCGGAGAAAAGGAGGAAAGCCCGTATGTGACATCTCTGGAACAGTCGATGGAAAGTCATTATTGTGCGCTTGCAGCGGAAGAATCACGGCTGCATGGCGGAAGAGTGGTGGAACTGGATACGTTCCGTAATTAAGATATGCGGCTTCTCGGGGGAATGAGAAGCATCATATAAATCACTGTCTTCTGAACGGCCAGGTTCAGTAAGATAAAATCCAATAACCTAGAAGAAAAGGAGTGTGTAAATTATGAAAAAGAATTTCAAAAAACTGGCAGCAGCAGGACTGGTAGCAGTTATGGGCGTATCTCTTTTGGCAGGATGCGGCGGCAAAGAAGAAGGCGGATCAGCAAGCTCAGGCGGAAAAACAGAATTAACCTTCGGTATCTGGGATGAGAATCAGAGACCGGCTATGGAAGCTATGGTAGAAGCTTATGAAAAAGAACATGAAGATGTAACAATCGAGATCCAGCTTACACCATACAAAGGTGGAGAATACTGGACAAAACTGGAAGCAGCAGCAACCGGCGGAAAAGCTCCGGATGTATTCTGGCTCAACGTACTGCATCTTGACTCTTATGTAGAAGGCGGAATCCTTGCAGATCTGACAGATGCAGTTGCAGCTTCTGATATCAACGACAGCTTCCCGGAAGCTCTGGTAAATAACTACGTTCGTGATGGTGTAAACTACGCAGTACCGAAAGATTTCGATACCAATGCTTTATGGTATAACAAAGAAATCTTTGACAAAGCAAATGTGGAATATCCGACAGACGATATGACTTATGAAGATCTGCTTGCTAAGGCAGAAGAATTACAGGCAGCAGGACTGGATGACGGTGTATATCCATTCGCATGCCCGGTTGACTTCCAGACATGGTACTATCAGACCGTATACGCTAACGGCGGATACATTTTAAATGAAGATAAGACAGAAACAGGATATACAGATCCGAAGACAATGGAAGGTATCCAGTGCTGGATCGACTTCATCGACAAAGGGCTCTCTCCGAGTGCAGCATCCCTTGCAGAAACCTCTGCTGATGCTATGTTCGAAGGAAACCAGCTTGCTATGAACTTTGCAGGTTCTTACATGGTTCCGGAATATGCAGGCAACGATGCAATCGCTGACAAGATCGACTGTGTAGAAATCCCGACCTTCAACGGTGTAGAAGACAACTGTATCAACGGTCTCGGATATGCAGTATACGAAGGCAGCAAGAATAAAGATGCAGCGATCGAATTCGCAATCTGGCTTGGAAGCGCTGAAGCTCAGAAGATCCAGGGCGAAACCGGTGTAGTTATCTCTGCAAGATCTGATGCTCAGGAATACTTCGCAAAAGCGAACGAAGCTTACAACCTTGCAGCATACACCAACCATTCAGAAGAAGCTTATCCGCTTCCAGTTTGCTCTGTAGCAGCAGAACTTTACGATATGGAAGCAAACTACCTGAAACAGGCTTACAGCGGAGAACTGACTCTGGCAGATGCCTGTGCACAGCTTAAGGAAGAAGCAGACGCTCTCCTTGCAAAATAGTAGATGAAGTAGGTGAGAATATGACTGGTGGTAAAGTGAAAACGACTGTGCCGAAGAAAAAAGCAACGAGCCGCCAGAAAAAAGACTGGTTTGCGGCGTACGTATTTATCGCGCCGGTTACCATTGGACTTCTGGTGTTCTATATCTGGCCCTTTATTCAGAACGTGTGGTTCAGTTTTAATGATGTAAATAAATTTAATGTATCAACATTTGTCGGACTTCAGAATTATATTGAGATGTTCCAGGATAAAGAGGTGTGGAGAACCTTCGGTAATACGCTGAAATATGTAATCATCACTGTACCGGTTGGATTATTCCTGTCAATCTGCATTGCAGCACTTATGAATTCCAAAATTAAAGGAACGTCCATTTACAGAACATTGTATTTCCTTCCATCCGTAACAATGGCAGCGGCAGTTTCCATGGTATGGAAATGGATCTACAATGAAAAAATGGGTATTCTTAACAGCGCGATTCGTGCCCTTGGAGGAGAAGGGCACGGATGGCTGACAGACCCGAAGACAGCACTATATTGCATCATGATAGTTGGTCTGTGGATGACTGTCGGATATAATATGATTATTCTTCTGGCAGGTATGCAGGGAATTTCAAAATCTTATTATGAAGCGGCGGCAATTGACGGAGCTGGTCCTTTCGCTCAGTTCTTCAAGATTACGATTCCGATGCTGTCACCAACGATTTTCTTCGTTATGATTACTTCTATCATCAGTGGATTCCAGGTATTCGATGTAATCTACATGATGGTAGGAAAGACAAATCCGGCGTACGAATCTACCCAGACAGTAGTAATGCTGTTCTATCGGAAGGCATTCGACTACGGATATAAAGGATATGCAGCAGCTATTTCAATCTTTATCTTCGCGATCATCATGCTGATTACAGTATTCCAGCTGATTGGTCAGAAGAAATGGGTTAATTACGACTAGGAAGGAGAAAAAAGATGAAAAACAAAGCAAATGTAAGACATTTTTTCGTGCATCTGATTCTTCTTGCCGGTGTCGGAATCATGGTGTTCCCATTTATCTGGATGGTGCTTACATCATTTAAGAGCGTTGGTGAGGCAATGCAGATCCCGCCGACCATCTTCCCGAAGCAGTTCCTGACTGATGCATATTCACAGATTGTTACGGCACTCCCGTTTGCAAGGGTGTACCTGAACACAATCATTTCAACGGTAGTTACAACTGTGGTACAGGTATCTTTCTGTTCCATGGCGGCATATGGATTTGCCAGAATCGACTTCCCGTTCAAAAACATTATTTTTGTCATTATTTTATCAGTACTTATGGTTCCGGGACAGATTTTCCTGATTCCTCAGTATCTGATCATCCAGAAGATGGGTCTTCTGGACACGATTCCGGCTCTGTTCATTCCGAACCTTTTCAGTGCGTTCGGTACATTCCTTCTGAGACAGTTCTTCATGTCTCTGCCGAAGGAACTGGAAGAGGCAGCGCTGCTTGACGGATGCAACCGTTTCCAGATTTTTGGAAAGATCATGCTTCCGCTCATAAAACCGGGTATTGTATCACTGGTAATCTTTACAGCGAAGTTTGCATGGAATGACTTTATGTGGCCGTTGATCGTAAATACATCACCGAAGATGATGACACTTGGTCCTGCCCTTTCTACATTGCAGGGACAGTACACAACCAAGTATCCGATGCAGATGGCCGGAGCAGTTATGGCGGTTATCCCGATCATCGTACTGTTCTTTATTTTCCAGAAGCAGTTCATCGAAGGTGTTGCGCAGTCCGGAATTAAAGGTTAAATAAAACAGTTCCAAAATAGAGGCGGTTTCCTTCAGGGGAAATCGCCTTTTTTGGCAGGAGGTATATCTCGGATGGGAGAATTAGAGAATAATAAAAAAGTGACAGAGATTCCCGAAGACGGAGAACTCTATAACAGTACGGATCCGGCTCTGTACGAAAAACAATGGAAAATGAATGATCTGATGTATGAGTTCAATCATACCAGGCCTTCTGACCGGGAAAGATTAAAAGAAATACTGAAAGAGCTTCTGGGCTCTGTCGGAGAAGACTGTGTGATTGAACCGCCTCTCCGTGTGAATTGGGGCTGCAATTGCTATCTTGGGAGAAATGTGTATGTGAACTTTAACCTGACCGTTGTGGACGATGCGGATGTGATCATTGGAGATGACGTGATGATCGGACCGAATGTCACCATCGCTACGGCGGAACATCCGCTTGACGCCGGTCTTCGCCGCCAGGGTATGCAGTATAACCGGGCGGTCCGCATTGGAAATGGAGTCTGGCTTGGCGCCGGTGTGATCGTATTGCCGGGCGTGACGATTGGAGACAATACAACCATCGGCGCGGGAAGCGTTGTGACGAAAGATATTCCGGCAAATGTAGTGGCGTACGGAGTGCCCTGCAGGGTACAGAAAATACTGTGAGTCAGGCCATAATAATATAGCGATTTTATAATATGGAAAAGTCCCTGCTGCGTTTTGTGCGACAGGGACTTTTGATTGCCAGGCATATGCGAAAAAGGTCCAGTGGGCCTTTTTTCATTTAATGGCTATGATAATGGGTGCCTCGATTATATTACTCTATCATAAATCCATCCGGATTTTCGGGAGCGGGAGGAGTCTCCGGTTCATATTTCTTGAAGATCCGGTCGAAAATAATGCAGGCTGTAAAAGCAATAACGGAGAATCCGCAGACTCCGCTGAGCATGATCACAAGGGCAAATGTATTCACAGAGTACAGGCAGAGAAATATAATAATTCCGTGAAGCAGGAAAAGCAGAATACTGTATGGAAGATGGCCAACCGTCATCAGCACAGCATTTTTGATTGCCTGTTTGGTCGTACATACGAAATGCGAGATGATCGGGAACACATAAATAAATATGCATGCAAGGATTCCGCATACAATCCAGAGAGCGACACGGATAATTGCAAAAATTGTAGTATCCTGGGAATTAATAATATAGAAATCCATTCCAAGGATTACAACAGCTGCAAGAAAAAGCAACCATACAACCGTACTCTGTTTGAAATTCTGTCGGAATGATTTCCAGAAGTTCTGCCATATATAAGGATCTTCTCCGCGGAGCATCTTCAGGCACACGTAGTAGAGTGCGCTGATCGAAGCACCGATCGTGATGATGGGAATGCAGCTCAGAATGAAAATGAGATTCAGCACGATCAGATCGAACATTTTTGACAGAAACTGCATCACCGGATTGTCGATATTGAATAATCTGTTCATTGGGAATACCTCTTTTCTTTATGTAAAATATTCTAAATACAGTATACTGAAAAGGCAGGGGAAAAGCAATGAAAAACGGAAGATGAAAATGTGAAAAGTCTATGAAAAACACAAGAATGAGATGCATTTCAAAGTAAATATGTTATACTTTCAAAAGGGGATTACACGTTCCTTCGAAGGCATAGAAAAACGAAAAAAGAAACAGGAGAAATACCAATGGAGCACAAGTATGAATCGGATCTGACGAAGAAAGAAAAAAGACAGATGGAAATTGAAAAACTGAAATCCATGAACTTTATGGAAAAGCTGGATTACATATGGACGTATTACAAACTATGGTTTGCCGGTGCTCTGGCGGTGGTTGCCCTCATTTATCTGGGATTTACAATGTATCAGGGAATGCAGAAAAATGAGGTCGTGAGTGTTGCAATTCTTGGTGCCAATATGGATGCGGATCAGATCGAAACGCTGCGTGATGATGTGAAAGACTGGATGGGGGCTGAGGGAAAAAACGATGTTGTTACGATCAATGCGAACCTCAGTGCGGACAACGAAGAGTCGAATTCGAAAATCGCGCTTACGACACTCATTGGAGCACAGTCGGTCGATGTGCTGATCTGTACGCAGGAAATCTATGAGGATTATGCAGAACAGGATGGATTTATATCCGGCAGTCTGATTTTTGCAAATACCGGATTTATAAAAGAAACGTTTGGTCTGAATTATGACGAGGTATATGTGGCCATCCTAGTAAATGCACCGCACAGCGACGGAGCAGAGAGGTTTGTGGAATATCTCACCGAAAATGCGGATCAAGAACCGACAGAAACAGAAAACTGAGTAAAAAGTAGAGAATTATAAAGTAATGGAGAGAAATATTCCAACATCAGGAAAAACGCTTGACGAATTTTACCAAAACCTTTACAATATTAGTGCGGAAAACCGCATGATTGGGGTTATAAGATAAGGGGAGCGACGGCTTTATTCAGTTTGTAAAGTCGTGCTTTTCATGTTTTATATACATCTATTTTTTCAATCAAATACGAGGAGGAAAAGTAAAATGGCAACAAAATGGGTTTACATGTTTACAGAAGGTAACGCTACCATGAGAAACCTGCTTGGTGGAAAAGGTGCCAACCTTGCTGAAATGACCGCTTTAGGACTTCCGGTACCTCAGGGCTTCACAATCACAACAGAAGCTTGTACACAGTACTATGAAGACGGAAGACAGATCAATGATGAAATCATGGCACAGATCATGGAAGCTATCACAAAGATGGAAGAAGTCACAGGAAAGAAATTCGGTGACAAAGAGAATCCTCTTCTTGTTTCAGTTCGTTCTGGTGCAAGAGCATCTATGCCAGGTATGATGGATACAATCCTGAACCTTGGTCTGAACGAAGAAGTTGTCGCTGTACTTGCTGAAAAGTCCGGCAATGCTCGTTGGGCTTGGGACTGCTACAGAAGATTTATCCAGATGTATTCAGATGTAGTTATGGAAGTAGGTAAGAAATACTTCGAAGAACTGATCGACAAGATGAAAGCTGAAAGAGGCGTTAAACAGGACGTTGAACTTACAGCAGACGATCTGAAAGAACTTGCTAATCAGTTCAAAGCTGAATATAAAGAAAAAATCGGTGCTGATTTCCCGTCTGATCCGAAGGAACAGTTAATGGGAGCAATCAAAGCCGTATTCCGTTCTTGGGACAACCCGAGAGCTAACGTATATCGTCGTGATAACGATATCCCGTATTCATGGGGAACTGCTGTTAACGTACAGATGATGGCATTCGGTAACATGGGTGATGACTGTGGTACAGGTGTTGCATTTACACGTGACCCGGCTACAGGAAATAACGGACTGTTCGGAGAATTCCTTACAAATGCTCAGGGTGAAGACGTTGTTGCCGGTGTTCGTACACCAATGCACATTTCTGAAATGGAAGAGAAATTCCCGGAAGCATTCAAACAGTTCAAAGAAGTATGCAAGACGCTGGAAACACACTACAGAGATATGCAGGATATGGAGTTTACTGTTGAACATGGTAAACTGTACATGCTTCAGACACGTAACGGTAAGAGAACCGCTCAGGCTGCTCTGAAGATCGCATGTGATCTTGTTGATGAAGGAATGAGAACAGAAGAAGAGGCAGTTGCAATGATCGATCCTCGTAACCTGGATACACTGCTTCATCCGCAGTTTGATGCTGCAGCACTTAAGGCTGCTACACCAATGGCAAAAGCACTTGGAGCTTCTCCTGGAGCTGCCTGCGGTAAGATCGTATTTACAGCTGATGACGCTGTTGAATGGGCTGCAAGAGGAGAAAAAGTTGTTCTTGTACGTCTTGAAACTTCACCGGAAGATATTACAGGTATGAAATCTGCTCAGGGTATCCTGACAGTTCGTGGTGGTATGACATCTCACGCTGCTGTAGTAGCTCGTGGTATGGGAACCTGCTGTGTATCCGGATGCGGCGATATCACAATGGATGAAGAAAACAAGAAATTCACATTAGGCGGAAAAGAATTCCATGAAGGAGATCCGATCTCTCTTGATGGATCTACAGGTAACATCTATGATGGAATCATCCCGACTGTTGATGCTACGATCGCAGGCGAATTCGGAAGAATCATGGGATGGGCTGACAAATACAGAACAATGAAAGTTCGTACAAATGCTGATACACCGGCAGATGCTAAGAAAGCTCGTGAACTTGGAGCAGAAGGTATCGGACTTTGCCGTACAGAGCATATGTTCTTCGAAGGAAACAGAATTGATGCATTCCGTGAAATGATCTGTGCTGAGACTGTAGAAGAAAGAGAAGCTGCACTTGAGAAAATCCTTCCGGAACAGCAGGGAGACTTCGAAGCACTTTACGAAGCACTGGAAGGAAATCCGGTTACTATCCGTTTCCTTGACCCGCCGCTTCATGAATTCGTTCCGACAGAAGAAGAAGATATCAAGAAACTTGCTGATGCTCAGGGTAAGACTGTAGAGCAGATCAAAGCTATTATCGATTCTCTGCATGAATTCAACCCAATGATGGGACATCGTGGATGCCGTCTTGCTGTAACTTATCCGGAAATCGCTAAGATGCAGACAAAGGCTGTTATCCGTGCAGCTATCAATGTTAAAAAAGCTCATCCGGATTGGGCAGTTAAACCGGAAATCATGATTCCGCTGGTTGGCGAGATCAAAGAGTTAAAATACGTTAAGAAATTCGTTGTTGAGACTGCAGACGCAGAAATCGCTGCTGCAGGCATCGACCTTGAATACGAAGTAGGTACTATGATCGAGATCCCAAGAGCTGCTCTTACAGCTGATGAGATCGCTAAAGAAGCTGACTTCTTCTGCTTCGGTACAAACGACTTGACACAGATGACATTCGGCTTCTCACGTGATGACGCTGGTAAGTTCCTGAACGCATACTATGATGCTAAGATCTTCGAGAATGATCCGTTTGCTAAACTTGATCAGAATGGTGTTGGTAAGTTAATGGAAATGGCTATTAACTTAGGAAAACCGGTTAATCCGAAGCTTCACATCGGTATCTGTGGAGAGCACGGTGGAGATCCGTCTTCTGTAGAATTCTGCAACAAGATCGGTCTTGACTATGTATCTTGCTCACCATTCCGTGTACCGATCGCACGTCTGGCTGCAGCACAGGCTGCTATCGCTCAGAAGTAATGCACCGCTGGTGACTGTGGCGGAGCAAAGTCCATTTACCAGTTTGGTGCAAAAATGATTTTGCAATAACTTAATAAGAATTAGACCTTGAGGAAGAAATTCCCCAAGGTCTTTTTTTGCCAAAAACAGCGAAAAACCTTGAAAAAACAAGGAAATCTGTTGATAAAATTCTTTTTTTATTGATACATGGAACCAAACACAGCGGCTTTTTAGGGCAGTAGAAGAAGCAAATGAGATTTGCACCAAAGAGCAAAATGACGTTTGCACCATGACAGTGACAGGTATAAAGAAATTAATTAGTTAATAAAAAAACTCCCATTTCACTTATCGTGTGATGGGAGTTTTTTTGTCATGCATACGTCAAAAAAGTCCAGGGGATCTTTTTAAGTGGTGCGCCGGGCGAGGAGTGGATTTATTATTAGAATAGATTTATTTGATTACAGCCGTAAATTTAAATGAATCAAACGGTTACAAATAACAAAAGGTGTATTGCAGCCGTAATTGATAATTAAAATTCACGGTTATATTCTGGAAAAGTTATTTTTCAGCCGTAATGGTGGAGAGGGTAAAATTACACTATATCACATTCAAGAATTTGATAAAGAGAGGAAGGTTTATGAATAAGGAAAAAGTCTGTGGTGTAAACTATGTCTTTCACGCAAGTGGAAATGCTGGTGGGATGACACCACTATTGGATAGAGAAGAGAAACCGGTTATTTCTTCGATAATCAATAGATAAATATAAGTCGGGAGGGTTCCTCGTATGAAGAAAAAGAAGATAGTTATTGTTACAATAATAGTCATAGGTGTACTGGTTTTATCCTTTTTTATTGGAGCGGGATTTAGAAGGAGAACAGATGTGGTATTAACTGAATATTCCGTATCAGAAGATGGAAAAAAGTTGAATTTCAATGTCGGGGTTATGTCGTCTATGGGATATATAAGAGGTTTTAAGGATGGTGGTGGTGGGGTAAAACCACATTACCTTACTTTTTTTTCAACTTTTGGAGGACTTAATAGTTCATTTGGTGCAAAAAGCGAATTTGAATTAGACTTGGATGAAAATGATGCAGAAATCTATTTTTGTCGTGCAGATGGTGGATATGAACTTGTGTTACAAAAGAATGTTGATACAGGTGAATGGACGAAACCTGCTTCCGCTCAAACAGAACCATCTGTAATCAAGACTTATGAGGTGACGAACTCAGAATTCGTTGAAGAATATTTTGAAAATGATAAGCTGGTTACTATGGTCAGGTATTATGAAATGAGTGACGAGACTTGGAAAACAGACGATTATACATACCAATATAGATTGGAAATTACAGGTAGAATGAATAATTCAACTAAAGACAGCACATTTGTCTTCTTGAGTAATATAAAAGATATTACATTTGAACAAGCTTGGAAGGCAAGCGGATTTAGCAGTAATATGGATGACTATTTCGATGAAGAAGATGCAAAATTTGTGGCTATGAAATAGATCTATCAGATGAGGGATGACTCCCGCCTATGTAGGCGAAAATGTGAAAGTGTTGCTCCTTGTAAATGATGAACGATATCAATGGAGAACCATCCCGCGTATACAGAAAACGTTTTTAAGTGCATTTCCTTCATCTACAAAGAAGCATATTAGAATGAAATCAGCATTTCGTTACAAACATATTTATCTGCACATTTATTGCTATCAAGAGAATTTAATTGATATTTTCTGTTATTTAGTATATACTATGTATATACTAAGCATAAGGAGGTATCTATATGCAAGCACAGGTAAAAGAATGGGGAAATAGTCAAGGAATTAGATTGCCAAAAGAAGTGTTGAGAAGTGCAGGAGTCACATTGAATGAGTTTTTGGATGTCACGGTATCAAATGGTGTAATCACTTTGGTGAAACCATTTCGTCATAAAACTTTGGAAGAGAGAGCCGCTGAGTTTGATGGAAAGCTAATGCTTGATGGCGAATATGATTGGGGTGAACCTGCCGGAAGAGAGGTATGGTAATGGAATTTTTACATCAAGGAGATATTCTCAAGATTGAAAAAATAAAACATCCCGTATTGGTGGTTAGTAAGGATTTTTTTAATACTAGTGGTGAAATAATTGGATGTCCAATTATTAAAAATTCTACTCCGGGTCCTCTTCATATATGGATGGATACAGAAGAAAATGAAGGCTATATACAATGTGAAAAACTTGCGTTGTTAGATATGTCGCTTCGTGGTTACAAGAAAGTAGATAGATTGCCAATTTCAGAAATGATTAACGTATCTGATGCTATTCAGGGAATTTTTGAATACATTTGATGATGAGAAATCTAATATGAGAAAGATTTGAATTGACCAGGGGATTGTGATAGGTGGTAGGTGCAGAGCAAATAAGATAAAATATCACGGAGGTACTTATGGCGGAAACAAAAAGCAGGCGTAGATGATACGGTCTGCAAATTGATTAAAGAGTGCTATCAGTTTGAGCAACCGAAAAAGGTCAACCTTGTCAAAAGTGAGGAGATTACAACTATAAGAGAAATAATAAGCAGAATTGATGGAGAAGGTATTCTGGTTTTATGTGAAAGATAAAGGAGAAAAATGCTAGTTAAGTTTTATGATAAGATTGATGATGATTTGTTGAAATTTGCTGTTATAATTTCCAAATCAAATAGTAAATGGGTGTTTTGTAAACATAGAGATAGAGATACTTATGAAGTACCAGGTGGTCATAGAGAAGCTGGAGAGTTTGAAGAAGAATTGCACAGTGAAATGGAAAAGGTGGTCTTGCTGGATGAATTACCAGATGAATGGACTTATCCGTTGATTCAGCCGTTACTGATTGCGGAGTATGAGAGAAGAAAGTAAATTCGAATTTATTTGGTTTTGCCGGATAGAGGTGACTTTTTATGAATTGATCGGAGATTTTCTTCTTTAGATGAAGCAGAAATAGGTGGTTGAAAGGAACTTGTTTTAAGTGTCCTTCCATCCACCTTAAACCCAACAGGCGGCTATCGCTCAGAAGTTGTACACTGTTGGTGATAGGAATAAGAAATTAAATAGTTAAAAAAGGAACTTCCATTGCACTTATTTTGCGTGGGAGTTTTTGATATACATATGGAGTTTGGCATATGCGCTTTTCCGATTGTATGAAATAATCGAAAAATATTTATTTGACTCAGTTCTTGCGTATTTGACAATGATATACTATTATAGAAAAGTAATATATTTACATAAGTAAGGAGAGAGTAAAGTGAATAACGTAGAAAACAAAGGAGCGGAGTATGATTTTTATGGGAAACTTCCTCTTAAAAAAGCAATTCCGTTGGGACTTCAACATGTTTTGGCAATGTTTGTAGGTAACCTTACGCCGCTGCTTATTATTACGGGAGCATGTGGGCTGGTAGGTGCTGAATTTGCGGATCTTCAGGTAGAACTGCTGCAGAATGCAATGATCGTGGCTGGTATTGTCACGCTGGTTCAGCTTTATGCAATCGGACCAATCGGAGGGAAGGTGCCGATCATCATGGGTACCAGTTCCGGATTCATAGGAGTATTTAATAGTGTGGTAGGTGTCACGGGAGGCGGTGTAGCTGCGTATGGTGCCATCATGGGAGCCTCTGTTCTGGGCGGTTTGTTTGAAAGTGTGCTTGGATTTTTGATCAAACCTTTGAGAAAATTCTTCCCGGCAGTCGTGACCGGAACGGTAGTACTTTCCATCGGATTGTCATTGATCGGAGTGGGTGTCAATTCATTTGGAGGAGGAAATAATGCGAACGACTTTGGTTCTGTAGAGAATCTGCTTCTGGGATTCCTTGTGCTGGTGGTGATTATTATCCTTAAACATGGAACGACCGGAATGACCAGCGCGTCCTCCATTTTAATTGGAATTATCGTAGGTTACATAGCAGCGGCCATCATGGGAGCTGTACTTCCGCACACCGCTGTCAATGCTGAGGGTGTGGAGTATACGGAGGCATGGGTGTTGAATTGGGATAAAGTAGCGCAGGCAGAATGGATCGCACTGCCGTCTTTGCTCCCGGTAAAGTTGAGATTTGATCTTCGTGCGATTATTCCTGTCCTGATCATGTTTGTTGTGACGGCCGTGGAGACGGTCGGCGATATTTCCGGTGTTATGGAAGGCGGAATGGGAAGAGAGGCGACAGACAGTGAGCTTTCCGGAGGTGTGGTATGTGACGGAGTCGGCTCCAGTTTCGCAGCGCTTTTTGGAGTGCTTCCGAATACTTCTTTCAGCCAGAATGTCGGTCTGGTAACGATGACGAAGATCGTAAACCGCGGTGCTCTTGCAATCGGTGCGTTATTTTTGATTCTTTGCGGACTGTTCCCGAAACTGGCAGCGCTGATCTCCATTATGCCGCAGAGTGTCCTGGGAGGTGCAGCTGTTATGATGTTCTCATCCATTGTCATTAGTGGTATTCAGCTTATAACAAAAGAGACGTTGACGATGCGGAATATTACTATCGTATCGGTTGCATTGGGATTGGGATATGGAATTGGTGTGAACAGCGGCATTTTATCGCAGCTGCCGCAGGCACTTCAGCTTGTGTTCGGCGGATCCGGAATTGTACCGGCTGCGATTATTGCGATTGTTTTGAATATTGCACTTCCAAAAGAAAAGGAAGTATAAAACAGAAGATGTGGCCTTTGGTAAAAGGACGTGAATACAGCATCCGCAGGTGCCTACCTCCGGATGCTGTATCCGCGTCCGCCCACATAATTTACCCCATTAATCACCGTAAAAGCATAGGGGTCTACCGTATAAATCATTTTCTTAACAGAACTGACTTTATTATAAGGCAGAATAGTCAGTATGACTTTTGCTTTCTCTTTTTGATATCCGCTTTCAGCATTTAATAATGTAACTCCGGTATCAAATGTCTTCAGCAGATGTTCACGGATCGTCTCGCGTTCTTTTGAGAAAATCAACAGCTGTACTTTGGATTCACCCTGTGTGATGATTTTGTTTACCATGATGCTGCTGCACAGAATGACGACAATTCCGTAAACCGTTGAAAGAAGCGGTTTGGATACGGATTGATACAAAATGATCACGAAATCACAGACGTACATGACTGAAGACACCGGAATCTGGAATTTTTTGTTGAGGACGACTCCTAAAATATCAAAACCGCCGCTGGAACCATTTGCACGGAGAATCAGACCGGAGCCGATACCTAAGAGACAGCCTGCGAGCAGACTGCTCAGGAAAGGGTCGGCGGACAGCGCGTCGAATATTGTGATTCTGCCGAATAGTTCAAGAAGAGTCGGGAACAGAAAGGTCATGATCAGAGTCTTGAAAATGAACTCTTTTCCGGCAAAGATCCATCCCAGTGCAAAAAGAATCAGGTTGATGGCGAGTACGATCCAGGATAAAGGCAGGTTCATAAAACCAGACAGTATGACGGAAAGACCGGTCACACCGCCTGCCACAAAGCCCTGTGGAAGGACGAAAAGGCCAAATGCGGCAGCGGTCAGGGTCCCGCCGAAAATGATCATAATATAAGAAATAAATTTATTTTTCATATTTTTTACCTCCGGGCACTATTATAAAAGTAATGTGTCCGGAAAACTGTAGCGTATGCTACAAATAAGCTCCGTTTTTGAGGATTTGATATAAACCGTTCCGATCGGTGATCATAATTTTACCATAGTGGCTTTTCAGAAGGCCCTGATCGGCAAAAGCGGAAAGAACCCTTGATACGGTTACCCGGTTCAGACCCAGAGTTTCTGCGATTTCGGCGTGTGTATAAGGAAGGACATTGTCCAGAATTCCTTTGTCCCGGTTGGGGGAAGCCGTCTCTTCCAACAGAAAACTTGCAATGCGTTTTCGGCTGTCGTAGTTGGTGAGGCGGTATATCTGTCTTGAAAGATGATTACACGTCTCGCTTAAATGCTGGAAAAGGAGAACCATCAATTCGGGCGTTTCGCGCAGCAGTGGGATCAGGTCGGAGACCAGACAAGTGGCAAGGCGTACCTCGGTAACTGCGGCAACACTGGTTGGGCGAACATGATCACTCAGAAAAGAGGATTCGCCGAATATACGGCCTTTTTCCAGAATCTCCAGAGTCGTTTCACGCCCGGAAGAAGAAAGGGTATATACGCGGACTCTGCCTGATAGAATCAGGTATAAATAGTCGGCGGAATCATTTTGAAGATAGATAAATTCGCCTTTTTGATAGGTCTTCTGTGAGCCGATCGTACAAAAGATATCAAAGTATTTCTCGGGTATTTTAATCATAAGCGTTTCCTTTCCGGTATCAATATAATAGAATAATATGTATTTATTATAACAGATGGCTGATAAGAAGTGTCCGGGAAAATAAAAGATATTTGGATGGTGACGGATCTTCGACACTTACTAACTGAATAAAACCTCAAAAACCGCGTAACTGCGGCTTTTTTTATGTCAAATTTTATAAAAATATTTGTTGTATGTGTTGTGTGCTGTTGTG